>NZ_JBFUGA010000063.1:0-34569 GCF_056403155.1 Methylobacterium sp. P3_A11 | reverse complement strand
CTGCGGGATGACGCCCGACGCCATCACGTTCCGGCGGAAGACTTCGCCGTAACCGCCGAGGGCGGCGACGCCCTCCTGGATGCGCGCGCCGCCGGCATCGAAGATGCCGATGATCGGCGCGCGCATCTTCAGCGCCATGTCCTGGACCTTCACGATCTTCTGCGCATGCGCCTCCGACAGGGAGCCGCCGAACACCGTGAAGTCCTTCGAGAAGAGGAAGACCGTGCGGCCGTTGATCGTGCCCCAGCCGGTGACGACGCCGTCGCCGGGGATCTTCTGCTTCTCCATCCCGAAATCGGTGGACCGGTGCTGCACGAACATGTCGAATTCCTCGAACGACCCGTGGTCAAGGAGGAGTTCGATCCGCTCGCGCGCCGTGAGCTTGCCGCGCTTGTGCTGCGCCTCGACGCGCTTCTCGCCGCCGCCCAGCCGCGCCTGCGCCCGGCGCTCCGCGAGCTTGTCGAGGATATCCTTCATGGCTGTTCCCGCCCTTCCCGTGCCCGTGACCTGCGACCCGGATCGGGCCGGGTCCAAGCTTATGCGTTCACCGATCGAGCGCCCTTAGCACGGGCGTTTCGGGTGGCAAACCGACGCGGAGGAAAGCGCGGTCAGACCTTGGGGGGAGGGAGATGATGGTGGACGGTGCAGGGATCGAACCTGCGACCTTTCCCGTGTGAAGGGAACGCACTACCGCTGTGCTAACCGTCCGAACCGGCCTGCCGCCCGGGCAGGGCGCCAAGCGGTCGCCCGCGCTCGGAAGCGTTGCGACCCGGTGGCCGGCCTTCTAGGGCGCCCCGACACGGGACGTCAAGCGCGGTTCGTGAGGTTCCGGCTCGGCAGATGCGGTCAGCATCGCGATTCGCCTTTCGCGGCGATCCCGGTGCCGCACGGTTGACAAGGCCGGCGCCCCGGTGCGCTGTGCGGGCATGCACGAGGGGCCAGCGGGCGCGAAGCCAGGCAGCGACGTGACGGCAGGGGGCGCAGCGGGGTCAGGGCGCCCGCGTGTCGCGATCACCTATTGCACCCAGTGCAACTGGCTGCTGCGCGCGGCCTGGATGGCGCAGGAGCTTCTTTCGACCTTCCGCGACGATCTGGGCGAGGTGGCCCTGGTCCCGGCGGCGGGGGGCATCTTCCGGATCGAGATGGGCGGGGCGCTGCTGTGGGAACGGGTGCGCGACGGTGGCTTCCCGGACGTGAAGGCCCTCAAGCAGCGCGTACGCGACCACCTCGACCCGGCGCGCGATCTCGGCCATATCGACCGGCCATGAAGCGAGGGAACGGCAGGGAGCCCGCGGGGCACCGTGGGCCGGGGACGGGCACCGCTTGAGTCCGGACCATCAAGCCGAGGGCGCAGGCGTCCCGGCGGTGATTCCCGCGCGCCGGTCCTGGCTGTCGCGGCGGCTTCATCGCTTCGGGCGCAACGGCTTCTCGACGCAGGTCTATCTGGTCGCGCTCGTGATCGCGCTGATCGGACCCGGACTGCTGTTCACCAGCATCCTGCTGATGCGCTACGCCTCCGCGGAGCGGGCACGCTTCGAACAGGATGCCCGCGAGAACGTGCGCGGCATCGGCCTCTCCCTCGACCGCGACACCGCCGGCTTGGTCTCGGTGCTGCAGACCCTGGCGACCTCGCCGCGGATCCGGCAGGGCGATTTCGCCGCCTTCGACGCCCAGGCGCGCCTCGTGCGGGAATCGATCGATCTGGACGTGCTGCTCCGCCGGCCTAACGGTCAGGAAGTCGTGAACACCGGCGTCCCCCGCGGTGCGCCGATGCCGATCGTCACGCTCCCCTTCGACCAGGACCTCGCGCGGGGGGCGCAGCGCGCGATGGTGAGCGGCTTCGTGCCGGGTCCGATGCCGGGCGAGGCGACCTACGCGGTCGGCGTCCCGGTCATGGTCGACGGCGAGGTCGGCTACATCCTGAGCTTCACCGTGCCCCTGTCCCGCCTCCAGGGCATCCTGTCCCGCGAAGTCGTCCCGGGCTGGACCACGGGAATCAGCGACCGGGCCGGTATCGTCCTGGCCCGTTTGCCCGACCCCGAGTCGGTGGTCGGCAAAACGCGCCTCGCCAGCCTCCGGCAGGTTCAGTCGGGGACGCCCGGCGTGTGGGAAGGGCAGGATCGGCAGCACAAGCCTGTGGTGGTGATCGAGGCGCGCTCGCGGCTCACGGGCTGGATGGTGGCCACGAGCATTCCCCAGGCCCTGGTCGACGCGCGGGTCCGACGCTGGATCTGGGCCTTCGCCGGGTTCGGCCTCTTGGTACTCGCCACCTCGTCGCTCCTGGCGGTCAATCTCTGGTCGCGGGTCTCCCGCCCGCTCCGGTTGCTGGCCGCCTCCGGGCCGGCCCTGGCCCGGGGCGAGGCGATCCCGCGCGTGTCCTCTCCGGTGCACGAAATTCAGCGGCTCGGCGCGGTCCTGTMAGACGCCTCGCTGCGGCTGCGTACCCGGGAGGAGGAACGCGACCGTGCCCTCGCGGATACGCGGCGCGGTCTGACCGCCCTTAGCGAGAGCGAGGCGCGCTTCCGCCACATGGCCGACTCGGCGCCGGCCCTGATCTGGATGACCGACGAGACAGGGGCGGTCAGCTTCGCGAACCTCCATTTCGAGCACCTGTTCGGGCTGCCCGCCGCCCAGTTCGCCGACGACGGCTGGCACCGGATCGTCCATCCCGACGATCTCGACAGCTTTCGCGACGCTTTCTCGGAGGCGTTCGACGCGCGCATCCCATTCCGGACCGAGGCCCGGGTGATCGACAGGGACGGGACGGTGCGCTGGCTCCAGTGCGAGGGCGTGCCGCGCCTCGACGATGACCAGAACTTCCTCGGCTATACCGGCTGCAACATCGACATTACCGACACCAAGAACGCCGAGGAGCATCTGCTGCTCCTGATCCACGAACTCAACCACCGGGTGAAGAACACCCTGGCCACCGTTCAGTCGATCGCCGCCCAGTCGCTGCGCGGCCTGGAGGGCGCGGAGGCCGACGCCGCGCGCGCCGCCTTCGAGGCGCGCCTCCTGGCCCTCGCCCGCGTCCACGACGTGCTGACCCGCGAAAGCTGGGAGGGCGCGGAACTCTCCGCCGTCGTGGCCGACGCGATCCGGCCGCTGGAATCGGGCGACGGCCGCGCCTCGCGCTTCCGTGTGGTCGGCCCCGCCCTACGGCTGCCGCCGCGGCTTGCCCTCTCGATCGCCATGGCCCTGCACGAACTCGGCACCAACGCGGTCAAGTACGGCGCGCTTTCCGCCGAAGGCGGCGTGGTCGAGATCTCCTGGACGGTGCGACGCGAAGCGGAGACGAGGCTCGCCCTCCGCTGGACCGAGCGCGGCGGGCCGCCGGTCAAGAAGCCGACCCGGACGGGATTCGGCTCGCGTCTGATCGAGCGCAGCCTTGCGCGGGAACTCGCCGGCGAGGTGATCCTGAATTACGAGCCGACCGGCGTCGTCTGCACCATCGACGCGCCGGTGCCGCCCCCGGGCCTGCTGGAACGGAAGGGCGCAGCGGCGCCGACACGAATCGCACCGTTGCCGCTCGCGGGGTAGGCGGCGCCGTCCGCCGCCCGGTCAGTGATACGGATCGGCCGCGTCGCGCAGCCCGTCGCCCATGAAGTTGAAGGCCAGCACCGTCACCAGCACCGGCAGGACCGGCAGGAGCAGCCATGGGTAGAGCTGCACCGCCGCGAGGTTCTGGGCCTCATTGAGCAGCACGCCCCAGCTCGTCACCGGCGGCCGCAGGCCCAGGCCGAGGAAGGAGAGGGCGGTTTCGCCGAGGATCATGGTCGGGATCGACAGGGTCGCCGAGGCGATCAGGTGGCTCATGAAGTTCGGGATCAGGTGCCGGCCGATGACCCGAGCCGGCGAGGCACCCATCAGTTCGGCGGCCTGGACGAAATCCTCCTCCCGCAGCGCCAGCAGCTTGCCGCGGACCGCCCGGGCGAGGCCGGGCCAGTCGAGCAGGCCGAGGATCACCGTGATGCCGAAGAAGATCAGCAGCGGGCTCCAGTTGGGAGGGAGGGCCGCCGACAGGGCGAGCCAGAGCGGCAGTTCCGGCAGGGAGCGCACCACCTCGATCAGGCGCTGAACCCCGGCATCGACGAGGCCGCCGAAATAGCCCGCGATCCCGCCGAAGAAGAGCCCGAGGGTGAAGGAGATCGCCACGCCGACGAGGCCGATGGTCAGCGAGATCCGCGCCCCGTAGACCATGCGGGAGAACACATCGCGCCCGAGCTTGTCGGTACCGAGCAAGAACAGCGTGCCGTTCTCCGGCGGGCAGACGAGGTGCAGGTCGGTCCGGAGGAGCCCCAGCCAGGCGTAGCCGTCGCCGCGGCACAGGAACCGCAGGGGCTGCTGGGCGGCCGTGTCGACCTTGTAGTCCCGACGGAACGTGTCGAGGTCGAGATGCGCCCGGTACGGATAGACGAACGGTCCGACGAACCGGCCGTCATGGAACAGGTGGACGCCCTGGGGCGGCGCGTAGAGGAAATCGCCGTTGCGCCGCGCCTGACCATAGGGGGCCAGCAGTTCGACGAACGGCACCGTGGCGTAGAGCGCGATCAGGATCAGGGCCGAGGCGACGGCGAGGCGGTGGCGCAGGAACTTGCGCAGGATCAGCCGCCACGCGGACGCCGAGGCGACCGGGCTTTCGACTCGGGCGTCCGGCTCGAACGGCGCCGGATCGACGAAATGACTGGCGGCCGGAAGCGCATCGTCCATGGCTGGGCCGCTCATCGCAGGCCCATGCGGATGCGCGGGTCGAGCCAGACCAGGATCAGATCGGAGATCAGCATGCCGACGAGCGTCAGGGCGGCGACGAACATCAGGATGAAGCCGGCCATGAACTGATCCTGGCTGCGCAGGGCGTCGAGGAGCAGCGGCCCGACGGTGGGCAGACTCAGGACGAGCGAGACCAGCACCGAGCCCGAGACGAGATGCGGCAGCAGGTTGCCGATATCCGCCACGAACGGGTTTAGCGACATCCGGAACGGATATTTCAGCAGCGCCTGCAGGGGCGGGAGGCCCTTGGCGCGGGCGGTGACCGTGTAGGGCTTGGCCAACTCGTCCAGCAGGTTGGCACGCATGCGGCGGATCATGGCGGCCGTGCCGCCGAGCCCGATCACCAGGGTCGGCACGATCAGGTGCGCCAGCAGGGAACGGACCTTCTCCCAGGTCCAGGGCTTGTTGGTCAGGGCGGAATCGTAGAGGCCGCCGATCGACAGCCCGAACCAGCGATTGGCGTAGAACAGCAGGATCAGCGCGAGCAGGAAGCCCGGCACCGCGAGGCCGACATAGCCCAGCAGAGTCACGACGGCGTCGCCGAGCGTGTTCCGGTGCGTCGCCGAGTAGATCGCCGCCGGGATGGCCACGAGGTGGACGAACACCACGGCCGTCAGGTTGATCAGCAGCGTCAACCACAGGGCGTCGCCCACGACGTCGGCCACCGGCTTGTCGTACTCGAACGACCAGCCCCAATCGCCCTGGAGCAGGCCCGAGAAACCCACCGACCCAGGCATGACGCCGATCCACATCAGGTATTGCTGCCAGACCGGCCGGTCGAGCCCGTACTGCTGGATCAGCAATTCGGCCTTGGCGACCGAACTGGCGTCGCCGGTGGCGCGCAGCTCCATGATCCGGTTCGTCAGATAGTCGCCCGGGGGCAGCTTGATGATGACGAAGACGAGGGCCGAGATGACCAGCAGCGTCAGCGCCATGGTCACCACGCGGCGGAGGATCTGGCCGATCACCGGGCTTGCGCGCGCGTGTCGGCGCCCTTGCCGTCGCCGCTCGTGTCCCAGAACATCTCGTCGAGGCGCTGCACGCCGATCATCGCGGTGGGTTCCCAGGCATAGAGGGCGCGCTTCGGCAGGTTGATCAGGCGCTCCGCGCCGACGACGGGCTGCAAGGCGCCTGCCACCGTGCCGATCACCCAGGTGTTGCGGGCGTGGTTCATGAGCATCTCGCGCCAGATCGCGGCCTGCCGGCCGGCATCGTCGGTGTCGCGCCATTGCCGGTCGAGGTCGAGGAGCTGCTGCACCTCAGGGATGTCGCAGGGCTCGCCGCTCTTGCCGCGGCTGTCGACGTTCAGGCTCCAGAGCGGCCAGGAATAATGCTCGGCTTGCGCCGGGCTCAGTTCGGTCGGCGGCATGATCGCGGTCGGGACCGCGAGGTCGAGCCCCTGGGCAGCGACCATGACGGTCATGCCGGCTAGGCAGCGGCGATGCAGGTTGGTGCGCTCCTGCGGCTTGGTGATCAGCCGGATGCCGACCTCCCGCCAGAACTCGGTGATGAGGAGGAGCGCGTCGAGCACCATCTCGGCCTCGCCGTCGCTCTCCACCACGATCTCCAGGGGCCGCCCCCCGGGCATGAGCCGGGTTCCCGACCCGTCGCGGCCGGTCAGGCCCACCGCGTCGAGGAGCTTCGCGGCCTGCCCGGGGTCGTAGCCCGCGTTGAGGGTGCGCATCTCCGGCTCGTAAAGCGCGCTCTCGGCGACGATCGTGTCATTGCCCTCGGTGCCCAGCCCGAACAGGAGCGTGTTGTTCAGCGTCCGGCGATCGATGGCGAGGGACAGGGCGTGTCGGTAGCGCACGTCGCGGTTGAGCTGCCGCCAGACGGGATCGAGCGTGGTCAGATTGGGGTAGAGGGCGAATTCCGACCCCCGYGCCACCGGCCACAGGTTGGTGCGGTAGCGATGGCTCGCCTCACCCTCCTTGAGACTCGGGATGTCGGGCATCGCGAGCCCGCGGAACATCAGGTCGGCCTCGCCGGCATTGGTCTTGGCCACGAGCAGGCCCTGCGAGGCGACGTCCATCACGATGGCATCGACATAGGGGAGCTGCGTGCCCGCTGCGTCGACGCGGTGGTAGCTGCGGTTTCGCTCGAACCGGAACCGCGTCGCGGGCGAGCGAGTCCGCGGCACCCAACCCTGCAGCGTCGGGCAGTCCGGATTGTTGAGTTCGTAATTGTCGTCCAGACGGTTGTGCAGTGCCGCCCAGCTGCGCAGCTTGAGGGCCTTGGCCTTCGCGTCGGCGGCGTCCTTGCCGACATAGCGGGCGTGATACGGCTTCAGGTAGTGCGACGGCCGGTAGATCAGCGGGTCCCGCGGCGCGGCGAGCGCCGGCAGGAACATCGGGTTCGGCCGGTCCCAGCTGTAGCGGACGGTGACGGGGTTCAGGAACTCGACCTGGGGCAGCTTGCCCTCCACCCGGAAGAAGGCCGCCGGCCCGTCAGGGCTCAGCGCCTTCTCATTGGCGACGTCCTCCCAGTAGTAGCGGAAGTCCTCCGTGGTGAACGGATGCCCATCGGACCACCGATGGCCCTGGCGCAGCGTGAAGGTGAAGCGACCGCCCTCGACGTCGATCCGCTCCAGCAGGTCGGGCCGGAGGTTCAGGTCGGAATCGTAGCCGACCAGCCGGGTGTAGCCGTAGACCGAGAGGTAGCGCACGTCCCGCGCCTTGGCGATCAGGGTCCGGATCGTGCCGCCCGCCGTGCCGAGGCGACGGCCATGGGCGGCGAGATCCGCCACGAAGGGGGACGCCGGTGGCGCCGGCACCTCGGCGGGCGGCGTGTCGGCGCGGGCCTCCCGTGGCGATCGCGACCAGACCAGGGCCGCTCCCAGACCGGCCACCAGGGCGCGGCGAGAGACTCCCGCGGCGCTGTCGAATCGCGACGTCGCGTGCGCGTACAGGTCGGGCTGCGGACATGTCGTGTCGCTCTCGCGGGCGAGAACCGGCGGTGCGGGCTCGGCAGGATGGAGCGTGGCGGGACCGTCGGCCCTCTCGCTACCGCCCGCCAACGAGGCAGGCGGGACGACGTCGCGGGCGTCCGACCCGCTCACGATTCGCTCCGCAGTGTTACCGAGGTGAGCCGTGCCGGCGAATAGCCGGTCGCCCGATGCAGGTCGTCGAAGGCATGGGACCGGACGATCAGACCGGCCGCCTGCCGCACCAGAGCGTCGTCGGCGGGCTGCTCGAAGTGGCGGCCGTTCCGGGTCCAGCGGATCGGCTCCGGACTCTGCTCGGGGCCGGTGATCATCGCGATGGTCGGATGTGCGGGCCCGCCATGGGCGTGAATCCGGTGCCCGGCCGCGTCGTCGTCGAAGAGCAGCCGGGTCAGGCCTCGGGCCTGCGCCTCCACGACCCGACGCCCCTGGGCGATGTGGTCGTCGAAGAACGCCACCGTCCGGGCGGGATCGAGCATCGACCAGTCGGCCGTCGACCAGTCGGCGGTGCTGTAGCGGGCGCGGGCGTCGCGGTATTGGAGGCCCGACAGGTCCGGGTCGTGGCAGAAGATCGTGGCTTGCGGTCGGGCCTGCCGGATCACCCAGGTGGTGAGCCCGCGAAACACACCGGATTCGATCACGAAGTCCGGCTTCAGCGCCCGCATCGCGACGTAGAGCTGGAGGGCACCATTGAAGCCGCTTCCGCCCCGGCGCTGCCGGACGGGGGCGGTCGGGATGAGGGTCCAGAACGCCCGGACCTGGTCGCGGACGTCCCCGTCCGGCACGAGCCCGGCGGCCGCAAGATCCCTTTCCAGGATGGCAGCCGCAGAGTCGAGGAGCGTCGCCACCTCCCGCGGCGACGTCGGCCGGTGGCTCCAATCGGGAGCGGCCGGGACGAGGTCGTAGCCGAGGCGGTCGAACAGCGGCGACAGCACCTTGCGGCGCAGGCGCTCCAGCATCACGGGCGGACGCGCCTGCATCACGCGGCCTCCGCCGTCTGCGCCCCACCGAACCGCACGCGGTGCCCGGCCTCCACGGCGCGCATCGCGCCGGCCTCGTCCGATGACAGCCTGAAGGGCGCCTCCCAGCGCGCCGGATCGTTCTGATCCCCGGCCACGGCCGCGAAGTCGAGCGGGTGGTCGAGGCTGGGGTCGGGCACGGCGGCGAGCAGCGCTCGCGTGTAGGGATGAACCGGGCGGCGGAACAGCGCGGCGCGGGGTGCCTCCTCGACGATCCGGCCGCGGCACATCACGCTGATCGTATCCGCCATGTAGTCGATCACTGCCAGATTGTGGGAGACGATGAGGTAGGAGAGTCCCAGGGCCGCCTGCAGGTCCTTGAGCAGGTTCAGGATCTGCGCCTGCACCGACACGTCGAGGGCCGAGACCGGCTCGTCGAGCACCAGCAGCCGCGGCTTCGGGGCGAGCGCCCGGGCGATGCCGATGCGCTGCCGCTGGCCGCCCGAGAAGGCGTGCGGGTAGCGCCCGAGGCCGCTGGGCTCCAGGCCGACCATGGCCATCAGGTCGCGGCAGCGCTGACGCCGGTCGGCCGCGGGGACGCCGTGAATCTCCATCGGTTCCGATAGGATCTGCCGGACGGTCATGCGGGGATCGAGGGACGCGTAGGGGTCCTGGAACACGAACTGGACCGTGCGCCGGAAGGCGAACAGGGCATCGCCGCTCAGCGCGTGGACGTCCCGTGGGCCGCTCCCGTCGTCGAACAGGATCCGCCCGGAATCGGGTCGGAGCGCCCGCATGATCATCTTCGAGACCGTGGTCTTGCCCGATCCGGATTCGCCGACGAGACCGAGCGTCTCACCCGCCGCGAGGCTCAGGGAGACGTCCGAGACGGCGTGAACGACCCGCGGCTTCTGCCACATCCGCCCGGACCGCAGGGTGAAGGACTTGCTGACCCCTTCGACCTGCAGCAGCGGTCCGGTCAGCGGCGCAGGGGCCTGACCGGGGGGGATCTCGGCCCGTGCCGGGCGGATCGGCGTCAGTCTCTCGCCGGGCGCCATGTCGAAGCGTGGAACCGCATGGAGGAGCGCCCGGAGATAGGCGTGGCCCGGCGCGCGCATGACCGTCTCGCGCGGCCCCGCCTCGACGAGCCGGCCGCGATACAGGACCGCCACGTCGTGGGCGATGTTGGCCACCACGCCGAGATCGTGGGTGATCAGCAGGATCGCCATCCCGGTCTCGTCCTGGAGGCGGGCGAGGAGGGCGAGGATCTGGGCCTGCGTCGTGACGTCGAGCGCGGTGGTCGGCTCGTCGGCGACCAGCAGGGCGGGCTTGAGGATGAGCGCCATGGCGATCATCGCACGCTGGCGCAGGCCCCCGGACAGCTCGAACGGGTAGGTCCGCAGCGCCCGGTGCGGGTCGGGGAATCCCACCCGGGCGAGCGCCTCCTCGGTGCGGGCGTCCGCCTCCTTACGGTCGGCGCCGGTGTGGATGCGCAGGGCCTCGCCGACTTGGTCGCCCACCGTGTGGAGGGGCGACAGGCAGGTCATCGGCTCCTGGAAGATCATGGCGATGCGCTGGCCGCGGATCTCCCGCATCGCCTCGCTTTCCGCCGGCAGCCGGACGATGTCGGTTTCCTCCCCGCCGTCCCGGAACAGGATCTGGCCGCGGGTGATGCGCGCGGCGGGGGGCAGGATGCGCAGGATCGCCTGCGCGGTCACCGACTTGCCGGAGCCGGATTCGCCCACGAGCGCCAGGGTCCGTCCGCGCAGGATATCGAGGGACAGGCCGTGCAGCGCCTCGAACGGGCCGGATTCCGTGCGGAACGCGACCGCGAGGTCGCGGATGGACAATAGCGGGATCAACCCGTCCTCGCGATCTGTGAAGCCTGAGATCTAGATCTGGCCGGCGCCGTGTCCATCGCGGCGGCGGCGAAGTGCTCGCGAAGATCCAGAACCTGTATTGCCGGATGGTTGCAGAGATGCGCCAGGAGCGCCGCCACGAATGCCCATAGTGCCTCGTCGTGGATGCGGTGATGGGTGAGCAGCCCGAGGGGCCGCCAGGGTGTCCGGAGAAGGTCGGCTGCGAGGGCACCCAGCATGGTCTCCGGATCGCGCAGGGAGCGTGTGCCACGCCAGTCGATCGGATCGAGCGTCGCGTCGAGCCGGCGCAATCCCGGTGTTGCCGGGCCGGGCACGGCCGAGAGGCCGCGATAGCCGAGACCGGGGAGGGCCTCCGCGAGATCGGGCGCGAGACGGTTCCAGGGCGGCACGAAGACCGGGAGCAGGGAGGCTTCCGGCAGGCGCTCCCCGGCGATCCGCAGGCCCGCGGCGGCTTCGGCGAGGCGCGTCTCGAGGGGCCGGTGCGCGCCGAACTCCGCCGGCTTCTGGCCCGGCGGGGCGTAATTCCGGTGGGCCAGCCCGTGGACGGCGACGCTGACACCCTTCGCCGTTTCAAGCCGCCGGGACAGCGAGGGCTCGATGCCGGCCGGGATCGCGGCGAGGAGCAGCGGTATCCCGTGCGTCCCAGTCAGGGCGATCAGGCGATCGAGATCCGGGCTGGCCGCAACGACATCGTCGTCGCGCCAGAACAGCGGGACGCGCAGGCCGCGCGCCGCGACCGCGTCCAGGGCTCGGGTGAGGTCGTCGAAGCCCGGTCCCGGCGCCGGGCTCAGCCGCGCCCGCTTCCCGGCGTGCAGCTCCGCGACGATCGCCACCGTGCGCCGTGCCCCGTCGAGATCGACGCCGTGGGGACCCGGCAACGACGCCGCCGCCTGCGCGGTCACGGCCTTCAGGAGCGTGTCCGCGGTGAGCGCGGATTCCGGCAGCACCCGGGCGAGGCCCCGGGCGGCGAGGTGCTCCGCCCGCAGACGCTGTTCGGTCTCGCCGCCGGCCTCGAAGGGCACCAGCACCGCAGGCGTTCCGGTGGCGAGCAGGTCGGTCGCGGTGTTGTAGCCGCACTGGCTGACCGACAGCGCGGCGCCGGCAAGGAGGGTTCGATACTCCGGTCGGGCACGGCCGAGGACGCCCTCCGCCAGACCGTGGCCGATCGCGGCCAGTGCGGCTTCCGGGACGCCGTGGCCGGCGAGGATCCGCCAGCCGAGGTCCGGTCGCTGGCGGGCGGCCGACGCGGCTTCGCGGAGCAGCGTCAGCCCCGCCGGGCCGGATCCGGCGGCGACCAGCACGCCGGACCGCGGGGAGCGCGAGACGAATTCGGTCCCTTCATCCACGTAGCCGGTATAGCGGATCTTGGCGGCTGCGGCGGCGTCGAGGGGCCAGGACGCATCCAGGGGCACGAGGGCCGGGTCACCGTGCACCAGCACCGCGTCGTAGAGCTTCGCGACTCGGTCATGCGCCTGGGCGATGCGCTCGGGCTTGGTCGAGGCGACGAGGATGTCGCGCACGGAGGCGAGGACGATCGGTCGCGGTCGCGCGGCGTGGGCGGCCTCCACCAGCGCCAGGAACTCGGCAGCCAGGGCTCGCCGGCCGAACGGGAACAGCTCCGTCACCACCACGTCGGGCGCGAAGGTCGCGAAAGCCTCGACCAGGATGGCGCGGCGGCGCGCCAGCAGCGCCGGATCCGCTGGTCGACCGTCCGCCTCCAGCAAGGTCGCGAAGTCCGTGCCGGCGACGCGAAGCGGCGGAAGCTGCACGACGCGCAGCCCGTCATGGCGCACCATCGGGGCCGGCACGCCGCCGGAGACCAGCAGCGTCTCGTGCTGCGCGGCCGCGAAGGCCCGGGCAAGGGCCGCGGCGCGGGTCAGATGCCCGGCGCCGAGGAGATGCGTGACGGCGATCAGGACCCGCACGTCGACAGCTCCGTTTCGTGTGCGGTCGCGACCGGCGCCAAGCCCGCGGACGCGCGCAGCCGGCCTGCGATCAGCGCGACCGCGGCCTCCGCGGAGAAATCCTGTACGAGCCGAGCCCGGGCAGCTTCAGCGAGCCGCTGCCGACGGGCCGGGTCGCCGGCCAGCCCGGTCAGGGCCGTGGCCAGCGCCGCCGGCTCACCCGCGGGGACGAGGATGCCGTGCACGCAATCGGTGATGAATTCCGGCGTGCCCGCGAAGGCGGTGGCGAGGATCGGGAGCGTCTGGCTCGCCGCTTCCATCAGCACGTTCGGCAGGCCGTCGCGGTCGCCGCCCAAGGCGGGCTTCGTGGGCAGGACGAAGAGGTCGGCCGCCCGCATGGCGTCGATCACCGCCGGCTGTGCGAGGGCACCGCGGAAGGCGATCCGCTCCGTCAGGCCGCGGGCGGCGATCTGCGCCTCCAGGGCGGCGCGCAGCTCGCCGCCGCCGATCAGCTCGAGCCGCCAGTGCAGGTCCGCGGGCAGGGCGGCCAGGGCGGCGATCAGGTCGTCATGGCCCTTCTTGGCCACGAGCCGGCCGACGCAGAGGAGCCGGAGGGGGCGGGCCGGATCCGAGCCGTCGCGGGGTTCGCGCCGGGGCGGGGGAGCGGGAAACCGGGCGAGGTCGAGGCCGTGATAGGCGAGGAGGGCGCGGCCCGGCGCGAGGGCATGCAGGCGGGCCAGCCCGTCGCGGGTACATGTCACCCCCCACGTCGCGTCCCGCAACTTCTCGGTCAGCTCCCAATCGGGCGTAGTCCAGATGTCCTTGGCATGGGCCGAGAAGCTCCAGCGACGACCGGTCAGGAGCGCCGCGTAGCGGGCGACGCTCGCCGGCGTATGCAGGAAATGCACATGGATGTGGGTGATGTCGCGGGGCAGTTCCCGGGCCAGGACCAGGGCCTGCCCGAGGCGTCGCAGCCGCGAGAGGGTGGGATCGCGCCGCAGATCCCGGGCGAACAGAGCGAGGAGCGCAGGCAGGCGCGGCCGGCGCAGGGCCGCGAAGAGGCCGCGTAGGACCCGAAGGGGCGCCACGTGAAGGTATTCCGGCAGATAGGCGGCCTCGGCCCGGATCTGCCCGTGTATCGGGTGGCGCGCCCGGTCGGTCGGGCGGCGCAGCGACCAGATTTCCAGCGGAACGCCGCACCGCTCCAGGGCCAGCAGCTCCTGCGCGATGAAAGTCTCGGAGAGCCGCGGATAGCCCTTCAGCACCACGGCGACCCGGTTGGCGCTCACGACCGACCGCTCACGAGAAAGCCGTTAGGCGCGGACGCGCGGCTTCGTCGGCGCCGTCCCGAGCCATCAGCGCCCGGACGCGGCGGGCGACGGCGTCGAGTCCGTCGAGCAAGCCCGGAACCAGGACCCGCGACGGCACCTCCTGCTCCGGCAGGGCGCGCAGCGCCGCGGCCATGCGCTCGGGCGCCCGGCCGTCAGACTCCATCAGCACCCGGGCGAGGCCAAGCCGCTCGGCGGCGAGGGCGCGGATCGCCTGCTCCCGCCGCGGCTCGGTCCGGGGCACGAGGATCGCGCGACGGTCGAAGGACAGGATCTCGCAGAAGGTGTTGTAGCCGCCCATGGCGACGACGCCGGCGGCTTTGCGCATGAGGAACTCGATCTCGCTGTCGAAGGTGATGGCGGCGATCCGGCCGCCGAGCTCGCGAATGCGGGCCGCGAATCCGTCGCGGGTTCCGATGTCCAGAAAGGGCCCGAAGGCGATGAGCGCAGGCAGGGGGATCCCGGGATCGGTCTCGTAGGCGGCGATCACCCAATCGATCACGGCCGCTCCGTCGCCGCCCCCCCCTGGTGTGACGAGAATGAACGGGCCGCAGGCGACCGCCGGCTCCTCGCGGTCGGCGCGGCGCTCCGGAAGGTCCCGGCGCAGATAGCCTGTGTAGATCAAACGCTCGTCGATGCGGGCGGCCATCTCCGGCTCCATCGGCAGGGCTGCCAGGGGCTGGTGGATGTGGCGCAGGCCGTAGACCCAGATCTCGTCGTAGAAGCGCGCCATCGTCTCGGCGGCGCCCTTGCGCTCCCATTCCGGCACGAGGCGATCGGCGTCGTCGAGGACGTCGCGCAGGCCCAGGATCAGGCGAATACCGCGATCCGCCGCTTGCTCGAGGACCGGCAACAGCTCGCCGTGGAACCCGGCCGGCTCCTTGTCGACGATGATCAGGTCGGGTCGGAACGCCCCGCAGGCCTCTTCGATGATCCTGGAGCGCTTCTCGACGGTGCGCGCCAGAGGAGTCGCGCCGTCGAGGCTGGCGTATCCCCCGTCGGCGAATTTGGTGACCGGCGGCAGCCGCACCGTCCGCACGCCCGGCGCGAAGGCGAAGCGGTCGACGACCGGCGAGCCGGAGACGATCATCGCCCGTGCCCCGGGGTTGCACGCCACGATCGCGTTGGCGATCGCCCGCGAGCGGCGCAGATGTCCGAGCCCGAAGGTATCGTGGCTGTAGATCAGGACGCGGGGGGCCGAAAACGCCTCGTCCAGTCGCATCACGGTGACCGCCCCGGTTGACGGCGCAAGGATCGCAGCCGCCGCCCTCTCGCACAAGCCGGGCCGTGCCGCAAACCCACCTGTTGCGGCGGCGGGCGTTTCGGGCCGATCTTCCGGATCCGTAGGGCAACGAGGCCCGGCTTTTCGCCATTACGGACCTCGCCGCCTGACTGTGGATTTCGTTCGGTCCTCCCGACCGTCCTCGTCGAGGGCGCCGGTCCGGAGCCGCGACGGAACCGGTGCGACCACAGGCTCGGCAGCTTTGTCAGCCCGGTTCGGGTGGCGGTACGCGCTCGTCGCCCTCCTGCTGTCGGTGAACCTGCCGGTCTACGATTTCGCGCCCCCCGTTCGGGCGCGGCGCCTGCCAGCGCTAGCCGGATGGCCCCTCATCTTCCCCTTCAGCTTCAACTTGGCGACGTCGGGCTGCGTGGCCCTCAGCGGCCAGCCTTTGCGCGTCGGCCCGGATCGCAGGGGACCATGGTCCGACGCGCTGAGGTGCGCCGCTCACGGCGCCGGCGGCCGCGGCATCCGGAACGGCAGCATGAGCTGCACCAGCGGATTCTGGAACCGGTCGAGCGAAAGGCTCTCGTGCATCGCCCGGACCGGCTCGCCGCCCAGCGTCGAGGCGAGCAGGGAGCGAGCATAGAACGGGGTGTCCTCATACGTCGCGAGCACGCGCGACCGGCCGCCGTCGCTGCGGGTCTCGCGGGGCATCCGCCAGAAGCCTGTCGCCGGCAGTGCGGCGCCGGGCGGCGGACGGATGTCTCGGCGGCTGCCATCGCTGGAGAACCGGAGCGACAGGTTCTGGCCGCCACCGTCGCGGTGCTGCACGTCGTACAGGATGGCGGCCCCGTCCTGCAGGTCCGCCCGGCACCAAGTCCACCGGGAGAAGGCGGCCCCGAGGGGCTCGTCGCCGTCATTCGTGTCGAAGTATCCGCTGCCGCTCCAGCGCAGATTCGGCTTGTCGAAGCTGACCTCGACCCGCGAGGACGGCGCCATCGGCCACCAGCGGTGGCGGCCCGCGCGGTCGAGGTGGAACGGGCCGGCCGTGAACCCGCGGGGCTCCAGGCGTACCGTGCCGCGGACCCGGTGGGGCAGGGGCGACCCGCGCTCGTCGATCCGAACGGTGAGCGCCGTGCCGTCCCAGTGCATGGCGCTCGGTCCGATCGCGATGTGGTCGGCATTCCGTGACAGGCTGGCGGCGCGGCGCTCGGTCATCGCGAAGCGCCTGCGATCGCCGTAGAGCACGACGTTCATCGCGCAATGGGCGAAGGGGTCCTTCTCGGCGCTCCAGCCGTAATAGGGTGAGAACACGCTTCCGATGAAGGCGATGATCGTGAGGCCCTGGCGCCCGTCGTCGCTCACCGCATCGACGTACCACCACGCGTAGCCGCCCCGCGCGACCGGGCCATCGAATCGCGGTCGTCCAGGATCGCTGCCGCCGCTAGCCGCCCAGATTGCGCGGCCATCGGCACGCCCGGGCCGGGATGGATCGAGCCCCCCGCCAGGTAGAGTCCCGGCAGGGCCGTCCGCGACCCCGCGCGCTTGAAGGTCGTCGCCCAGCCCTGCGCCGCCCGACCGTACAGGGCTCCGCTCGTCGCGGGAAACAGGGCGTCGAAGTCCCGCGGTGTCGTCGTCACCGCGGACGAGGTGGAGGCCAGGGTGAGCCCGCAGGCCTCCAGCCGGCGGATCAGGGTCCCTTCGCATCTCTCGATCTCCGGCAGTGTGAGCGGTCGCTCCCGGCCGTCCGCCGGGGCGTTGACGAGCATGAGCAGGCGCTCGGGACCGTCCGGCGACGCGCCCGCCGCATCCCGGTCCTGGGCGCAGACGTAGACGGTCGGATCGTCGGGCAGGCGGCGGTCGCGCAGGATGGTATCGAACTCGGCGCGATAGTCGCGCGAGAAGAACACCGTGTGGTGTGCGAGCGGGAACCCGGTGGCGATCGCCTCCGCGCAGACCGTGACCGCCGAAAGCGAGCGCTCGCCCGGCGCGAGCCGCTCGCCGGCAGCGATCGCCTCGGGGCCGAACAGCCCAGCCCCGAGGGCGGCGCAATCGGCATTGCAGACGACGCGATCGGCCGGAACCACTGTGTCATCCGTCAGGCGCACGCCGACCACACGGCCGCCCGCGACAAGGATCCGCTCCACCTCCGCGTCGTAGCGGAACGTCGCGCCCCGCTCCGCGGCGAGATCGGCCACTGCCCGGGCCAGGCTGCTGAGCCCCCCGGCGACGGTCCAGACCCCGGTCTGCTCCACATGGGCCACGAGCATCAGCGTCGCCGGTGCGGTGAACGGCGAGGCGCCGCAATAGGTGGCATAGCGGCCGAACAGCTGCAGCAGCCGCGGATCGCGGAAATAGGCGCCGAGCGCCGACCAGAGCGTCGTGAAGGGCTGGATCCGCCAGAGGTCGCCGAGGCCCGAGAGCCCGACCCGCTGCGCGAGGCCCGCAGGTCCGGTCCGGCCCTCCCGGATGAACGGCCCCTCGAGGGTCCTGTAGACCTCGGCCGAGCGCGCGCAGAATCGCCGGTAGCCGTCCGCCTCACGGGCGCCCGCGAAGGCCGAGATGGCGGCCGCCGAGGCCTCGATGTCGGCGAAGAGGTCCAGTCGCTCGTCCCGGCTCCAGGCGTGGCGGGCGAGGAGGTGCGCCGGGGCGAGGGCGACGCGCTCATCGAGGCGCGCATCGCATTCGGCGAACAGCTCCTCGAACACCCAGCGCATGGTGAAGACGGTCGGCCCAGCCTCGACGGCCCGCGACCCGACCGGGACAGCCCGCATCTTTCCGCCGGGATGGGGTGCCCGTTCCAGGACCGTCGTGTCGAAACCGGCATGGGCGAGCCGCAGGGCGGCGGCGAGGCCGCCGATCCCGGCTCCGATCACGACGACGCGTTCCTGCGCCACGCTGGCTCCGCCTTCTCCCCCGGAAACGGGATTGATCTGTGGGCGCCAAAGTGTCAATAAGAAATGACACCTGTTGATGACAACAGATCACAACACGGGAGGCGACGCGATGGAGCCCGGTCGACGGATCGAAATGGCGCTGGATCGCGCCGTGGCCTATGCGGAAGCGCCGGGTGCGCCGCCGCTGCTGGCGGAGGCGCTGCGCTACGCGGTGTTCCCCGGCGGTCACCGGATCCGACCCCGCCTGTGCCTGTCGGTGGCCCACGCCTGCGGCGACGACGATCCGGCGGGATCCGAGGCTGCCGCCGCCGCCATCGAACTCCTGCATTGCGCCTCACTGGTCCATGACGATCTGCCGTGCTTCGACGACGCACCGATGCGCCGGCAAAAGCCTTCTGTGCACGTGGCGTTCGGCGAACCGATCGCCGTCCTCACCGGCGACGCGCTCATCGTTCTGGCCTTCGAGACCTTGGCGCGTGCCGCCGGCCAGCATCCGGCGCGACTCGGACGGCTGGTCGGGCTCCTTGGCCGGGCAGCCGGTTCCCCGTCGGGCATCGCGGCGGGCCAAGCCTGGGAATCGGAGGCTCATGTCAGCCTGAGCGACTACCAGCAGGCGAAGACCGGAGCCTTGTTCGCGGCCGCTGCGGTCGCCGGAGCGGCGGCGGCGGGGGCCGAGCCGGAACCCTGGCGCAGGCTCGGCGAGTGCCTCGGCGAGGCCTACCAAGTGGCCGACGACCTGCGGGACGTCGCCTGCCGCCAGGAGGAGATCGGCAAGCCCGCTGGGCGCGACGCGACACTGGGGCGCCCCAACGCCGCCGCGCTGCTCGGCACGGACGGGGCTCTGGACCGCCTGTCCCGACTGACCCGCGAGGCGGTAGCGGCGATCCCGTCCTGTCCCCGTCTGGGCACACTGACCGCCGAGATCGAGGCGCAGGCGCGGCTATTCCTGCCCGCGAGCCTGCGGGCGGTGATGGCCTGAGCGCCGGACCTCTTCCGGACGCCGCGGCGATGCCATCGGCGCCGCTCGCCTGGGCGGACAGGTGGCTCGCGTGGCGCAACCGTCTCGTGGCCAACCCGCGCTTTCAGCGCTGGGCCGCGGGCTTCCCGCTCACCCGCCGCATCGCCCGCCGGAACACCCGTGCGCTGTTCGATCTCTGCGCGGGCTTCGTCTACGCGCAGGTCCTGACCGCCTGCATCCGCCTCGAACTCTTCGCGGTTCTGGCCGATGGCCCCCTGACGGTCGACGAACTGGCGCGGCGGCTCGACCTCCCGCCGGTTAACGCCCGGACCCTGCTGCGGGCGGCCGACTCCCTCGGGCTGCTTCGCACCCTGCCGGGCGACCGATTCGGGCTGGCCGACCTCGGAGCCGCGCTGGTCGGCAATCCCGGCATCGCCGCCATGATCGAGCACCACGCGCTGCTCTACGCCGACCTTTCCGATCCGGTGGCGCTCCTGCGGGGACAGGGCCGGCCGACGCGCCTCTCGGGCTACTGGCCCTACGCCACCGGCGTGACGGGCGATGCGCGCACGGTAGCACCCTATGGCGGCCTGATGGGCGCGTCGCAGGCTCTGATCGCCGAGGACGTGCTCGATGCCTGCGATCTGTCGCGGGTCGTGCACCTGATGGATGTCGGTGGCGGCGAAGGAGCCTTCCTGCAGGCGGTGGCGCGTCGGCACGCGGCCCCGCGCCTTACGCTGTTCGACCTGCCACCGGTGGCGGAGCGCGCCGCCGCCCGCCTCGCTCGGGCCGGCCTCGGCGGCCGGATCGCCTGCCGCGGCGGGGATTTCCACGACGGCCTGCCGCCGGGCGCCGACGCGATCTCCCTGGTCCGAATCGTCCACGACCACGATGACGAGCCCGCCCTCGCGCTGCTCAAGGCCGTCCACGCGGCGCTTCCGCCGGGCGGCACATTGCTGCTTGCCGAGCCCTTGGCGGGCACGCCCGGCGCAGAACCCGTCGGGGACGCGTATTTCGGCTTCTACCTCCTGGCGATGGGGTCCGGCAGGCCGCGACGCGCCGAAGAGCTTCACGCGATGCTCCGCAGTGCAGGTTTCGCGACGACGCATGAGCATCCAACCCGCCGTCCGCTGCTCACGAGAGTGCTTCAAGCCCAAAAAACAGGCGCGGTTTCGTAACTGTCACTTGACGCTGACATATGTCTATCTAGGATGACACATAGCGGTTTCGCCTCGGCGAGAGTCGCACAACATAGGGTGGATGTTTCCAGCCATGGACGCTCTGGCAGTTATTCTTGAAAGGCCAGAGCAGCTTGCGGTGCAGCGCGTAGCTCTGACGGCGCCCGGCGAAGCGGATGCCGTCGTCGCGGTGTCCTGGAGCGGGATCAGCACCGGCACCGAGCGGTTGCTCTGGTCGGGCCGCATGCCGCCGTTCCCCGGGATGGGATACCCCCTCGTTCCCGGCTATGAATCGGTCGGCACCGTCGTGGAGGCCGATGCCGGTGCCTCGGTCCGCAGCGGCCAGACGGTCTACGTTCCGGGTGCGCGCTGCTTCGGCTCGGTTCGCGGGCTTTTCGGTGGTGCCGCCTCGCATCTGGTGGTTCCGGCCGCACGTCTCGTGCCGGTGGACGCGGCGCTCGGGGACCGGGCCTGCCTCCTCGCTCTCGCCGCCACGGCCTATCGCGCCCTCGGTGGCATCGGACCCGGCGCCACGCCGCTCATCGTCGGCCACGGCGTCCTCGGCCGGCTGCTCGCGCGTCTGACGGTTGCGGCGGGGGCCGAGCCCACCGTCTGGGAGACGGATCCGGCCCGGGCTGCGGGAGACCACGGATACACGGTCGTCGCGCCCGACTCCGATCCGCGTCGCGACTACGCGACGATCACCGACGTCAGCGGGAACGCGGCCGGCCTGGACGATCTGATCGCCCGCCTGGCGCCGGGCGGCGAGATCGTCCTGGCTGGGTTCTACGAGGCGCCCCTAAGCTTCGCCTTTCCGCCTGCCTTCATGCGCGAGGCACGGATCCGGATCTCCGCCGAGTTCCGGGCTGAGGACACGGCGGCGGTGACCATGCTGATCGAGAGCGGCCGGCTCTCCCTCGACGGGCTGATCACCCACCGTGTTCCCGCGACGCGGGCGCAGGACGCCTACCGCACCGCCTTCGCGGATCCGGCCTGCCTGAAGATGATCCTCGATTGGAGGGACGCCGCGTGAACGTTCAGCTGAACAAGGCTGCCCTGTCCCAAGCCGCAGAACTCCGCGCCGAGGCGGCGGTCGAGCCGGATCCCGTGGTCACGAGGCCGGCCAAGAAGGAAACGCAGATCATCGCGATCTACGGCAAGGGCGGCATCGGCAAGTCGTTCACGCTGGCCAATCTCAGTTACATGATGGCCCAGCAGGGCAAGAAGGTCCTGCTGATCGGCTGCGACCCGAAGAGCGACACCACCTCGCTCCTCTTCGGAGGCAAGGCCTGCCCGACGATCATCGAGACCTCGACGAAGAAGAAGCTTGCCGGCGAGGCAGTGGCCATCGGCGACGTCTGCTTCAAGCGCGACGGCGTCTACGCCATGGAACTCGGCGGCCCCGAGGTCGGGCGCGGCTGCGGCGGCCGCGGCATCATCCACGGCTTCGAACTGCTCGAGAAGCTCGGGTTCCACGACTGGGGCTTCGACTTCGTCCTCCTCGACTTCCTCGGCGACGTGGTCTGCGGCGGCTTCGGCCTGCCGATCGCCCGGGACATGTGCCAGAAGGTCATCGTCGTCGGCTCGAACGACCTGCAATCGCTCTACGTCGCCAACAACGTCTGCTCGGCGGTCGAATACTTCCGCAAGCTCGGCGGCAATGTCGGCGTCGGCGGTCTCGTGATCAACAAGGACGACGGCACCGGCGAGGCCCAGGCCTTCGCTGAGGCTGCCGGCATCCCGGTCCTGGCCTCGATCCCGGCGGACGACGACATCCGCCGCAAGAGCGCGAATTACGAAATCATCGGCCGGCCGGAGAGCCGCTGGGGCAGCCTGTTCTCGGATCTGGCCGCCAACGTCGCCGACGCCGCGCCGCACCGGCCGACGCCGCTCACGCAGGACGGGCTGCTCGGACTGTTCTCCAGCGACGTCACCGGCCGCGACGTGGTGCTGGTGCCGGCGACCCACGAGGACATGTGTGGCGTCGCCCACGTGTCCAAGCCGTCCCTCGAAGTCGTCTACGACGAGGTCTGACGCGCATGGCCGTCTCCCTCGATATCGCCGATCTGCGCGCCCGCAAGGCGCCGGCCACCATCGATCTCGCCGCCGCGCAGGCCGACGGGCTCGGCTGCCACGCCGGCAAGGACGCGATGGTTGCGGCCGCGGAAGCCGCCGGGATGTCGGAGACGCTGGCCCAGCTCCGTGAGGATTACCCGCAGGGGCCGCACGACCAGCCGCAGAGCATGTGCCCGGCCTTCGGCTCGCTGCGCGTCGGCCTGCGCATGCGCCGGACCGCCACGATCCTCTCCGGCTCGGCCTGCTGCGTCTACGGCCTGACCTTCACGTCGCACTTCTACGGCGCCCGGCGCAGCGTCGGCTACGTGCCGTTCAACTCAGAGACCCTGGTCACCGGCAAGCTGTTCGAGGATATCCGCGACGCGGTCTACGCCACGGCGAAGCCCGAGGATTACGACGCCGTCGTCGTCATCAACCTGTGCGTTCCCACGGCCTCCGGTGTTCCGCTGCGGCTTCTGCCGAAGGAGATCGACGGCGTCCGGGTGATCGGCATCGACGTGCCGGGCTTCGGCGTGCCGACCCATGCCGAGGCCAAGGACGTCCTGGCTGGCGCCATGCTGAAGGTCGCCCGCGCGGAAGCCGAGCAGGGTCCGGTGGCGGCGCCGCGCGGCGGCCGCTCGGAGCGCCCGAGCGTGGCGCTCCTCGGCGAGGTGTTCCCGGCCGACCCCGTGGTCATCGGTGCGCTCCTCGAGCCGCTGGGGTTGGCGGCCGGCCCGGTGGTGCCGACCCGGGAATGGCGCGAACTCTACGCGGCGCTGGATTGCGCTGCCGTGGCGGCGATCCACCCGTTCTACACGGCCTCCATCCGGGAGTTCGAAGCCGCGGGTCGGCCGATCGTCGGCTCCGCCCCCGTGGGCGTCGACGGGACGGCCGACTGGCTCGACCGGATCGGCGAGGCCTGCGCCGTGCCCCGTGCCACCGTCGAGGCGGCCAAGAACCGGATCCTGCCGGGCATCCGCGGGGCGCTCGGGGCGATGCCGGTCAAGGGACGGATCACCCTCTCGGGCTATGAGGGCTCGGAACTCCTCGTGGCGCGTCTCCTCGTCGAGAGCGGCGCCGAGGTCCCCTATGTCGGCACGGCCTGCCCGCGCACGCCCTGGTCGGAGGCGGACCGCGACTGGCTCGAGTCCCGCGGCACGCAGGTCCAGTATCGCGCCTCCCTGGAGGACGACCTCTACGCCCTCGACTCGCTCAAGCCCGATCTCGCCATCGGCACGACGCCGGTGGTGCAGCGGGCCAAGGAGCGCGGCACGCCCGCCCTCTACTTCACCAACCTGATCTCCGCCCGCCCGCTGATGGGCGCGGCCGGCGCCGGGTCCCTCGCCACGGTGATCAACGCCGCGCTGGGCAACAAGGCGCGGTTCGACGCCATGCGCGACTTCTTCGAGGGCGTCGGCACCGGACACGCCGCCGGCGTCTGGCAGGAGGTGCCGCAGCGGCGGCAGGGTCCGAAGATCGAGGGCGCACCGAAGCCGATCGGGGAGATGGCGTGATGCTGATCCTCGATCACGACAGGGCCGGTGGATACTGGGGCGCGGTCTACGTCTTCACGGCGATCAAGGGCCTGCAGGTCGTCATCGACGGCCCCGTAGGCTGCGAGAACCTGCCGGTCACGTCGGTGCTGCACTACACCGACGCGCTGCCGCCACACGAATTGCCGATCGTCGTGACCGGCCTCGCCGAGGAGGAACTCGGCCGTCACGGGACCGAGGGCGCCATGAAGCGCGCCCACGCGACCCTCGATCCGGGTCAGCCCAGTGTGGTCGTCACCGGCTCGATCGCCGAGATGATCGGCGGCGGCGTGACCCCCGAGGGCACCGGCCTGCAGCGGTTTCTGCCGCGCACCATCGACGAGGATCAGTGGCAGGCGGCCGACCGGGCCATGCGCTGGCTCTGGCAGGAATACGGGGCGAAGAAATTCGCCAAGAAGGGCATCCCGGCCCGACCCGAGCGCAAGCCCGGCGAGCGGCCGCGGGTGAACCTCATCGGTCCGGCCTACGGTACCTTCAACATGCCCTCGGACCTCGCCGAGATCCGGCGGCTCGTGGAGGGCATCGGCGCCGAGGTGAACCTCACCTTCCCGCTGGGCTCGCACCTCGCGGACGTGCCGAAGCTCATTAACGCCGACGCCAACATCTGCCTGTATCGCGAGTTCGGACGCCTGCTCTGCGAGGATCTGGAGCGGCCCTATCTGCAGGCGCCGATCGGCATCCTCTCGACGACCAAGTTCCTGCGCTCCCTGGGCGAGATCCTGGGCCTCGATCCCGAGCCGTTCATCGAGCGGGAGCGGCACACGACCATCAAGCCGGTCTGGGATCTCTGGCGGTCGGTGACCCAGGACTTCTTCGGCACGGCGAGCTTCGGCATCGCCGCCACCGAGACCTACGCCCGAGGCGTGCGCCATTTTCTCGAAGACGAGATGGGGCTGCCCTGCCACTTCGCCTTCGGACGCTCCGCGGGGCTGAAGCCCGACAATGCGGCGGTCCGCGCGGCGATCGCGGCGAAGCCACCGCTGGTGCTGTTCGGCTCCTTCAACGAGCGGATGTACCTGGCCGAGTGCGGCGCGCGGGCGACCTACGTGCCGGCCTCGTTCCCCGGCGCGATTATCCGACGGCACACCGGTACGCCGTTCATGGGCTACGCGGGGGCGACCTACCTGGTTCAGGAAGTCTGCAACGCCCTGTTCGACACGCTCTTCCACATCCTGCCGCTCGCCCGCGACATGGACAAGGTCGAGGCCACGCCGGCCCGGAACCACCGGGAACTGCCCTGGGACGAGGCCGCCCGGCAGGCGCTGGACAGCCTCGTGGAGGCCCAGCCGGTCCTGGCGCGGATCTCCGCCGCCAAGCGCCTGCGCGACGCCGCCGAGCGGGCCGCGCGGGACACCGAATCCGCGGCCGTTGCGCCCGCCCATGTGGCGCGGGCGCGGGCCGATCTCGCCGGGGGGATCCCGGCATGAGCACCCCTTCCGTTTCACCCAGAGGAGACCTCACGATGCGAACGATGGTCCCGACCGGCCGCCAGCACCAGGAGGAGCTTCAGTTCCGGCTGATCCTGGCCGCGACCTACCCGTTTTTCCTGGCCGCCGCGGCGCTGAGCCGGTTCCGGCCGACCCGCGAGATGGCCCGCACGGGCCTGATGCCGGCGCGCCGCTCGGTGTTCGGCGAGGCGCGCGCCATGGCGGTTCAGGCGATTCCCTTCGCCTTCATGGGCTGATGCCCCTGAGCGAGACACTTCCGTCCGGTGACGCGGGGGAAGTCGGGCTGTGGTTGCCGCTGGGCATCACGGCTGTACCCGTCGCGCCTCGCGAGAGACGCGGCCAACACACGGAGGTCTGAACGATGGCCAGTGGATCCGTCACAACAGAAAGACCGAGCAGCCTGTCCGGGCTGACGGAACCGGAAGCCAAGGAGTTCCACGCGATCTTCCTGACGAGCTTCCTCATCTTCACGGCGATCGCCGTGGTCGCCCACATCCTCGTCTGGATGTGGCGTCCGTGGCTCCCCGGACCGCAGGGCTACGCCTCTCTCGAGGGCGTCCGCGATGCGGCCCACGCCCTCGTCACGATGATCGGCTGAGGAGGATCAAATGCACAAGGTTTGGTTGCTGTTCGATCCGCGGCGCACGCTGGTGGCTCTGTTCACCTTCCTCTTCATCCTGGCGCTGCTGATCCACTTCATCCTGCTCTCGACCGACCGGTTCAACTGGCTGGACGGTCCGAGAAACAACAAGGCGGCCGAGAACACCATCACGCTCGCCCTGCCGCAGATGCCGGCCTGACCGGTCGGTTCGGACCGCGGCGCGCGAGGGCCGCGGTCACCCCATCCATCCCTTTCTCTGGCCTGAGTGAGGAGCAGCCGCCATGGCGATGCTGAGCTTCGAGCGCAAATACAGGGTCCGCGGCGGCACCTTGCTCGGCGGCGACCTGTTCGACTTCTGGGTCGGGCCGTTCTTCGTCGGTTTCTTCGGCGTCGTCGGACTGTTCTTCACGGTGCTCGGCACCGCGCTGGTCATCTACGGCGCGGCCATCGGGCCGACCTGGAACGTCTGGCAAATCAACATCGCGCCGCCCGATATCAGCTACGGGCTAAGGCTCGCACCCCTCAAGGAGGGCGGCCTCTGGCAGATCATCACCATGTGCGCGCTGGGCTCGTTCGTGTGCTGGGCGCTGCGCGAGGTCGAGATCTGCCGCAAGCTCGGCATCGGCTACCACGTGCCGGCGGCCTTCGGGATGGCGATCTTCGCCTATTTCACCCTGGTGGTGGTCCGGCCGTTCCTGATGGGCGCCTGGGGCTACGGATTCCCCTACGGCATCCTGAGCCACCTCGATTGGGTGTCCAACACCGGCTACCAGTACCTCCACTTCCACTACAATCCGGCGCACATGCTGGCGGTGACGTTCTTCTTCACCACGACGCTGGCGCTCGCGATGCACGGCGGCCTGATCCTCGCGGCGACCAATCCGAAGAAGGGCGAAACCGTGAAGACGCCCGAGCACGAGGACACCTTCTTCCGCGACACGATCGGCTACTCGATCGGTACCCTAGGCATCCACCGTTTAGGCCTGTTCCTGGCCCTGTCGGCGGGCTTCTGGAGCGCGGTCTGCATCGTGATCAGCGGACCGTTCTGGACGCAGGGCTGGCCGCAATGGTGGGGCTGGTGGCTCAACCTGCCCGTGTGGCGGTGACTGATCGGACGCGATCGGAACGAGGGGAATAACAGGGGTCGCCGTCGCCGAGCGCGCGGCACTCCGGGGGAGGGCAGGCCATGGCCTATTACCAGAACATCTTCACACAGGTTCAGGTGCGCCCGCTGGTACCGGAGCACGGCGTTCCGGTGTCGGTCGACGACCGGGTCGGAAAGCCGTTCAACAGCTACCTGTTCGGACTCATCGGCAACAGCCAGGTCGGCCCGATCTATATCGGGTACATCGCGGCGCTCTCGATCACCTGCGGGCTGATCGCCTTCGAGATTATCGGCCTCAACATGTGGGCGTCGGTCAACTGGGATCCGGTGCAGTTCGTCCGGCAATTGCCGTGGCTTGCGCTCGAGCCGCCGCTGCCGAAATACGGCCTCAAGGTTCTTCCGCCCCTCAACGAGGGCGGCTGGTGGCTCATCGCAGGCTTCTTCCTGACGGCCTCGATCCTGCTCTGGTGGGTTCACCTCTACCGGCGGGCGCGGGCGCTTGGCCTCGGCACGCACGTTCCGTGGGCCTTCGCCTCGGCGATCTGGCTCTACCTCGTCCTCGGCTTCATTCGGCCGGTGCTGATGGGTTCGTGGTCGCAGGCGGTGCCCTTCGGCATCTTCCCGCACCTCGATTGGACCGCGGCCTTCTCGCTCCGCTACGGAAATCTGTTCTACAACCCGTTCCACATGCTCTCGATCACGTTTCTCTACGGATCGACGCTGCTGTTCGCGATGCATGGGGGCACGATCCTGGCCTGCTCGCGCTACGGCGCCGAGCGCGAGATCGACCAGATCGTCGACCGCGGCACGGCCACCGAACGCGCTGCCCTGTTCTGGCGCTGGACCATGGGCTTCAACGCCACGATGGAATCGATCCACCGCTGGGCGTGGTGGTTCGCGGTGCTGACGACGCTCACCGGCGGCATCRGCATCCTGCTCACCGGCACTGTCGTCGACAACTGGTACCTCTGGGCCGTCAAGCACGGCGTCGCTCCCTCGTATCCGCAGGTCTACGGCCCGATCGTCGACCCCGCCCATCTCGCACCCGGCATGAAGCCGTGAGGAGGCCGTCATGAAGACGATACTGGCGGTAGTCGGCGGTGCGCTCGCCCTGTTCCTCACGATCGCGATGTTCGGCGGCGCCGGGTGGACCCACCCGCCGATGGCGAACAAGCAGACCGGCTTCCGCGGAACCGGGATGGACCTGATCCGCACCCGCGCCGGCAACGAGGCGCTGGCGGCGGCCAACGTCGCGCCGACCCCCGCCGACCCGGCCGACGCGGGCGGGGACAAGGCCTCCGCGGTCTACGAGAACGTCCAGGTGCTAGGCGATCTTTCGGCCGAACAGTTCAACCGGCTGATGGTGTCGATCACCGAGTGGGTGGCGCCCCAGCAGGGCTGCACCTACTGCCATAGCACCGAGAACATGGCCTCGGACGAACTGTACCAGAAGCGTGTCGCCCGGCGCATGCTGCAGATGACCCAGTACATCAATTCGTCCTGGAAGGAGAATCACGTCCATCAGGCCGGCGTGACCTGCTACACCTGCCACCGTGGCAATCCCGTGCCCGCGAACATCTGGTTCGACCACCCGGTCCAGGGCGCAGGGCGGTTCATTCCGCGCAACAACGGCCAGAACCTGGCTTCACCCGAGGTCGGCAATACGTCGCTGCCCTACGACGTCTATCAGGCCTTCTACCAGCACAAGGACACGTCCGAGGACGCCGTACGGGTCAACGCCACCACGGCGCTGCCCGAGACCAAGGGCAAGCCGATCCAGGACGCGGAGAAGACCTTCGCGATCATGATCAGCATGTCGCAATCGCTCGGCGTCAACTGCACCTTCTGCCACAACACCCGCTCGGTGGCGCAGTGGGATACCAGCACGCCGAACCGCGTCCATGCCTGGTACGGCATCCGCATGGTCCGCGATCTCAACCAGGACTACATGACCCCACTGACCTCGACCTTTCCGCGGAACCGCCTGGGCGTTCTCGGGGATGCGCCGAAGATCAACTGCGCCACCTGCCATAACGGCGCCAACAAGCCGCTCAACGGCGCCAACGTGATCGAGCCCTATCCGGAGCTGGCGCACCCAACGATCGCCGTGAGCCTGCCGACCGGCGAGGCGAAGGATCCGATCCCCGGCACTCAGACGCCCACGCCGAAGCCCTGATCGGCCCACGGTGCGGCCGGGATCTCCGGCCGCACCGCTCAAGCTTCAGGGAACCTCCGTGATGTAAAGGCGTCGATACCGGCGGCCAAGCTCGGCCTCAGGAGGCGCCCGTGACCATCACCATCTCGAACCTCCAGCCGCTGATCGCGATCCTCGCCGGAATCCTGATCCTGGTGATGCCGCGGCTCCTCAACTACATCGTCGCGATATACCTGATCGTCGTCGGCGTGATCGGGTTGGGAATCCTGCACTGAGGCCCGGCTGACGGGCCTCGCCCGTCCACGATGCGGTCCTGAGGCGCGCCTCGCCACCGTCTCATCGCCCGCCAACCATTGATACGCGTGCGATCGGACGGGCTTGAAGGGCCGGTTCTGACAGACCGTCGAACCCGTCAGCGTCACACGCACAGGGCCATCGCCCGTTCATCTTGCGTTGCGTTGCGGGATGGTCCAACCCCGCCCATCAGCCCGGCTGGCGCCGGGCACCAGAGACGGACGGGATCGACATGGCGACCGGAAGCGCGAAGTGGGTCTACGCCTTCGGCGACGGCAAGGCGGAGGGCAAGTCGCAGATGCGCGACCTGCTCGGCGGCAAGGGCGCCAACCTCGCCGAGATGTCCAATCTCGGCCTGCCGGTCCCCCCCGGCTTCACCATCACCACCGAGGTCTGTACCTACTTCTACGAGCACGGGAAATCCTACCCGCCGGAGTTGAAGGATCAGGTCACGGCCGCGCTCGCCCAAATCGGCACGCTGACCGGCCGCAAGTTCGGCGACTCGACCAACCCGCTCCTCGTCTCGGTCCGCTCGGGTGCGCGGGCCTCCATGCCCGGCATGATGGACACTGTCCTGAACCTCGGGCTCAACGACGAGACCGTGCTGGCCTTGGCCAAGGAGGCCGACGACGAGCGCTTCGCCTACGATTCCTACCGCCGCTTCATCACCATGTACTCGAACGTGGTGCTCGGCGTTGAGCACCACGCCTTCGAGGAGGCGCTGGAACACTACAAGGAGGGTAAGGGTTTCGACCTCGACACCGAACTCGGCGCCGCCGACTGGAAGACCCTGATCCAGACCTACAAGAAGATCGTGCGCGACGAGCACGGCTCGGACTTCCCGCAGGGTGCGGACGACCAGCTCTGGGGCGCCATCGGCGCCGTGTTCAATTCCTGGATGATTCCCCGCGCGAAGAAGTACCGCGAGCTGAACAACATTCCGGAGAGCTGGGGCACGGCCGTCAACGTGCAGGCCATGGTGTTCGGCAACATGGGCGACACCTCGGCCACCGGCGTCGCCTTCACCCGCAACCCGTCCACCGGCGAGAAGGCACTCTACGGCGAGTTCCTGATCAACGCGCAAGGCGAGGATGTGGTCGCCGGCATCCGCACACCGCAGAATATCACGGAGAAGGCGCGGAAAGAGGCTGAGAGCGACAAGCCTTCCATGGAGAAGGCCATGCCCGAGAGCTACGCGGAGCTGACCCGGATCTACGGGATCCTGGAGAGCCATTACCGCGACATGCAGGACATGGAGTTCACCATCGAGAAGGGTAAGCTCTGGATGCTCCAGACCCGCAACGGCAAGCGCACGGCCAAGGCGGCCCTGCGCATCGCCGTTGATCTTGCGGGCGAGGGGCTGATCTCCCGCGAGGAGGCGATCGGCCGGGTCGAGCCTGGCGCCCTCGACCAGCTCCTGCACCCGACCATTGACCCGAAGGCGGACCGGAAGGTCATCGCCTCGGGCCTGCCGGCCTCGCCGGGCGCGGCGACCGGTGAGATCGTGTTCAATTCCGAGGACGCAGAGGCGCATCGCAAGGCCGAGCGCAAATGCATCCTGGTCCGCATCGAGACCTCGCCCGAGGACATCCACGGCATGCACGCCGCCGAGGGTATCCTGACCACCCGCGGTGGCATGACCAGCCACGCCGCCGTGGTCGCCCGCGGCATGGGCAAGCCCTGCGTGTCGGGCGTCGGATCGATCCGGATCGACTACAAGGCGCAAACCCTGACGGTCGGCGGCGCGACGCTCAAGGCCGGCGACCGGATCACCATCGACGGCTCGACGGGTCAAATCATTCAGGGTGAGGTGAAGATGCTGGAGCCCGAGCTGTCGGGCGACTTCGCGACCCTGATGGAATGGGCCGACGCGATCCGCGGCATGAAGGTGCGCGCCAACGCCGACACGCCGACGGATGCCCGCACGGCGCGCAACTTCGGTGCGGAGGGTATCGGTCTCTGCCGGACTGAGCACATGTTCTTCGAGGGAGACCGAATCATCGCGGTCCGCGAAATGATCCTGGCGGACGACGCCGAGGGCCGGCGGACGGCGCTGGCGAAGATCCTTCCCTACCAGCGTCAGGACTTCCTCGAGCTGTTCACGATCATGTCCGGGCTGCCGGTGACGATCCGTCTCCTCGATCCGCCGCTCCATGAGTTCCTGCCGCACACCGATGCCGAGGTCGCCGAGGTCGTGAAGGCGACCGGTGTCTCCGAGGAGAAGATCCGGCACCGGACGCGCGAGCTGTCAGAGCACAACCCGATGCTCGGCTTCCGCGGCTGCCGTCTCGCCATCGCGTTCCCCGAGATCGCCGAGATGCAGGCCCGGGCCATCTTCGAGGCGGCTGTCCAGGCCGCCGCCGATACCGGCAGCCCGGTCACGCCCGAGGTGATGGTGCCGCTGGTGTTCACGCGGGCCGAGTTCGACATCGTGAAGGCGCGCATCGACGCGATGGCGAAGGCCGTCGCCGAGGAGAAGGGCGCGACCCTCGACTATCAGGTGGGCACGATGATCGAGCTTCCCCGTGCGGCGCTCAAAGCCGGCGAGATCGCCGAGACAGCGGAGTTCTTCTCCTTCGGCACGAACGACCTAACGCAGACGGCGCTCGGGATCTCCCGCGACGACGCCGCGACCTTCCTGGGTCCCTATACCCAGAAGGGCATCCTGGCCGCCGACCCGTTCATCACCATCGATCAGGAGGGCGTGGGCGAACTGGTGCGCATCGGCGTGGAGCGTGGCCGCAAGACCCGCCCCGATATCAAGCTCGGCATCTGCGGCGAGCATGGCGGCGATCCGGCCTCGATCGGCTTCTGCCAGGAGGTCGGCCTCGATTACGTGTCCTGTTCGCCGTACCGGGTGCCGATCGCCCGCCTCGCGGCGGCGCAGGCTGCCCTCGGCAAGGTCTCCGGCAAGGAAGGGTGAGGCTGGACCGGGGGCGCCTCGGGCGCCCCCGGACGGTTCTTCACCATAAAGAGGATGCGCGGTGGAAATCCGCGTCCTCCGCGCGAACGCGGCTCGTCATCGCGCGTTTAAGATCCGAACGGTCAGCGCGTGCGGCACCCTGATTGGTCCACGCGCAAATTCATCGTCGCCCGCCGGGAACGGCCGTCATGATCACTCACGGCTCATCGCCGCTGTCCCTCGCCGAGATCGAGCCTGTCGCGGCTGTCCCGCGCGCCGCCGTCCGCGCCTATCTCGCCCTCGTCTCGGGGCTCGGCGCCGTGGTTACGGCCGTGATGCTGATGATGTCGGTGGCGGCCAATAGCGGCGGCGAGGCGGAACGCATCGCCGGAACGCAGGACGACAGCTACGCAGCGACCCTGATGGGTGCCCTGGCGATCAATCTCTCCAAGCCGCTGCGCTGATCCGAACGGCCGCTATCGGCGGCAATCCGCCGGCGATCGCACCGCTGCGCTCTACGACGCGGGCGGGATCGACGTGGATCAGCGCGACCCGGTGAGCGCGCGCGCCGACGAGCCTGTGAAGCGGGCGGTGAGGTCGTCGCCAGGGCTGCGCCGGCTGAACCGCGTCGTGACGCGATCGGGAGCGGCGGCCACGACGGCATCGGGGGCGGCGTCTCGAAGCCGCGTCACGGCGACATGGACGGGAACGGTGCGGCTCGCGGGAGCCGCCACGGGACCCGCCGCCACGGAATCGAACAAAGCCCGCAACTGCGCCTTGGCGTCCGCATCCGGAGCCACGAGGGCGCGGGCCTGGGCCGGGCCGGGCACCACCGGCTTGGTCAGGGCGCGGATGTCGACGGCGGAGGGCAGATTGGCCATGCCGCCATCGAGGGCCGCGAGCTGGACCGGGCGCGGCGGCGTCAGCGGCATGGTCAGGCTCGCCACCACGGCGGCCAGATCCGAGGGGCGCCGCGGCGGAAGCGGTGCCGTCACGGCGGGAATGGCGTCCTCGGCAGCCGCCGGCCGACCGGTGGTCAGGAGAGACTGCGCATCGAGCGGCTTGGTGCCGGCGGACTTGATCAGCGCCGCGCCGCGCAAGGCGTCGTCGGCGGCGGGCGCCGCGTAGGCGAGGGCGGCCCGGGTCCCCACCGGGTCCTGCGGGTCCGCACTCGCCACGGCGACGACGGGAACGCGCGCCGGCTTCTTCGCCTGGGCGACCTGTGGCTGCGCCGTCGCCGGTTCGGGCGCTGAGCGGCCGCCGCCGAAGAGGCTGGCCAGGAAACCGAACAGGCCGGGGCCATCCTCTTCCTCGCCGCCGGCCATCTGGGTCGTGATGCCCGCCACGGTGCCGCCGCGGGCGAGGATCTCGGCCTTGGCCTCTTCGTAGCGGGGGAAGGGCCGGTTGTCGCTTGGCAGGAGGACCGTCTTTCCGTCGGGGAACAGCCGGGCCAGCTGATCGTGGGTCATGCGCGGCCACATCCGTACGGAGCCGACATCGAGATGCACGAAGGGCGTGCCGGCATGGGGATACCAACCGACGCCGCCCCGTTGCATCTGCAGACCGACTTCGCGGATCCGGTCGATCGACACGTCCGGAATGAAGAAATCCATCGCCTTGCCGAGCATGTGCTGGCTGTACTCGGCGACCATCTTGGAGCGGCGGCGCAGCATCGCGTTGGTCCCCGGGGACCGATACGCCGACACGATATGGATGGGCTGGCTCGAGCCGACCTGAYGGTAGGCTTCCCAGACCGTATCGAACAGCCGGGGATCCATCTTGATGGGCTCGTTCACCCGCCAGTCGCGCAGGAGCCAGTTCAGCTGATCGAGGGCCGCCCGATCGTAGCGGCCGTCGCGCCTGAAGGTGATCGTCGCGCTTTCCTGCGTGTGCGTGTGGTAGATCGTCAGGGAGCGGGTGTCGCCATTGGCGACCGCGTTCTCGGTTTCGGCCGTGCCGGCGACCAGACCGAGGACGAGGCCCGACAGGGCGAGGGCGAGGTGCCTGACGGCGCGCGGGAGACTGGGCACGACGGTCCTGATCCTCTCCCGACGACCTTGATCGGGCGGTCTGCGGCCCGGTCTTACGGGCGTTACGGCTAAAGCTCGACCGTGGCGAAATCGTGCCCGGCCGTGCGATTGCGCACCTGAAAGTTGCGGATCGCTGGCGCCGTCTACCACCAGCCGCGCGGCGCCGGCTGCTGCGGCGCGGGCGTCCAGAGACCGGGCTCACCGTATTCCGGCGCGCTGTCGGCCCGCGCGGCGCGGCGCACGGGACGCCGCGGCGTCTCCGCCTGCTCGTAACGGCCCGACGGCCATGGCTCGGCGTCGGCGACGGGCCGATGGGGCGCCCGGCGCTGGACCGTCCGCGCCGGTTGCACGGGCGCGCGCTCGGCCTTCCGCCGGCTCGGCTCTCGGCT
>NZ_JBFUGA010000062.1:0-36675 GCF_056403155.1 Methylobacterium sp. P3_A11 | reverse complement strand
AGTGCGGGCCGCAGGACGGCGCGGGCGCGGCCGGCCCGGAGGCCGCGCGACGGCTGCTCGTCCGGCGGCGGCACGGCGTAGACCCGCACCGGCCGGGCGATGTTCTTCAGGCGCTGGAGCCCGAGATCGACGAACGCGATCTCCGACAGGCCGCGCACCTGCAGGTAGGCAGCCTCCGAAAGCCGCAGCGCGCCGGGCTCGGCGGCGGTCTGCAGGCGCGCGGCGATGTTCACGCCGTCGCCGAACAGATCGCCGTCATGCACCATGACGTCGCCGATATGGATGCCGATCCGGAGGCGGAACTGCGCCGCCTCCCCCTCGGCCTCGGCGAGCGCCCTCTGGATCGCCACCGCACAGCACACAGCGTCCATCACCGAGGCGAACTCGGCCAGCACGCTGTCCCCGGCCGTGTTGGCGATCCGCCCGTGCCGGCCCGCGATCAGCCGGTCGACGATCCGCCGCGTGGCCTGGAGCGCCCGCATGGCGCCGCTCTCGTCGGCATGCATCGCCTTGGAATAGCCGGCGATGTCGGCGGCGAAGATCGCGGACAGCCGCCGTTCCGGAACCGCCCATTCCGACGCGCTGGACCGTGCCCTGTTTTCGCTCATCGCGATCCGTTCACGCCACGGCGGTCCGGCCATGCCGAGCCGGCCCGCACGATTCGCCCGCCCCCTGCGACGCAGGCGAATACTGCGTAGATGGGATTATGTCGAGCAAACAACGGCATTCGCATGATCGAAAACAATGAACAGCGTCGGATCTGAAGCCATCACGGATTCTGCCCGGCGCGCCCCGGGTGTCGGCCCGGCGATCGGTCCGCCGTCCAAGCGCCGGAGATGCATCCTTTTTTTGCGCTGCCGGCCCCCCATGTTGTTGCAGTGGATGAATCGGGAGCCGGCACCATGCGGTTCGAACTCTACCGGGACGCCAAGGGCGAGTGGCGCTGGCGCCTGCGGGCGCGCAACGGCGAGGTGATCGCCGATTCGGGCGAGGGTTACGTGCGCCGCGAGGATTGCGAGCACGGCATCGCCCTGGTGCGCCAGAGCGCCGAGGCCCGCATCGAGGACATGACCACGAAGATCGCCTGATTGTCAGGCGGATCACCGCGATCAACCCGCGATCAACCCTGTCCGAAACGTCGCAGCGGTTACGCTGCAACGGTTCCGCTCGCCTACGCGTTGCAGCGTTTCGGACCGGGCGGATGGCCCTCGCTTCCCGTGCGGTTCGTCGACCAGGACGTAACCACACGAAGGGAGTCGAGACCGTGCTGAGGAAATTCCTGCTCGCGGCCCTGCTGGTGCTGGGCTTCGCGGCTGCGGCGCCGGAGGGCGCGTCCGCCGCGCCCATCGGCCCGGGGCTGGCCCTGCCCGCCGAAGCCGCGCCGGCGGTAGCCGAGAAGGCCCAGTACTATTACCGCCGCCGCTTCTACGGCCCGCGGCCCTACTGGCGCCGCCCCTACTACCGCCGCCGGTTCTACTACGGCCCGCGGCCGTTCTACCGCCGTCCCTACTGGCGCCGCCGGTTCTACTACTGATCGGTTCGTCGACTTGACCGGCCCGGCGGCTCCATCGAGCCGCCGGGCTTTTTCACGTCCTGATTCGGGGTGCGTGCGGGCGGCCCTTGCTTTATTGTGCCGGCAACGGGACCGCCGACGGCAGATCGGTGCGCCCGGGAGGAGGCCCGATGAACGATATTGCGCAACGCGCCGAGCCCGCGGCGGCGACGCCGGACCTCTGGCAATCCATCCCGCTCGAATGCATCCTGAGTGCGGTCGCCGTCCTGCTGGCGGCGGGCCTCAAGCTCGTCGGCCTGTTGTCCTGACGGCGCGGGGGTCGGATGGACGGCATGCAGCACGTCGCACTCTCACCGGCCGACAGCGCGCCGCCGCCTGCCGAGGTCGATCTGCCGAAGGGCGACCTCACGGTGCGCACCATCGCCATGCCGGCCGACACCAACGCCAACGGCGACATCTTCGGCGGCTGGGTGCTCTCGCAGATGGATCAGGCCGGCGGGATCGCGGGGGTCGACCGGGCGCAGGGCCGGGTCGTCACCGTGGCGCTCGAATCCATGACCTTCATCCGGCCGGTCCGGGTCGGCGACGTGCTGTGCGTCTACACCCGGGTGTCGCATGTCGGCCGGACCTCGATGAAGATCGAGGTCGAGGCCTGGGCGCGGCGCTTCTGCACCCAGGTCCGCGAGCGGGTCACGCAGGCCACCTTCACCTTCGTGGCCATCGACGAGGACGGCCGGCCGCGGCCGATCCCGCCGGCCGTGCCGTCCCCCTCCGCGACGGCTACTTGATCACCCCGCAGGCGACGCGGTCGCCGGCGCCGCCGATCGGCTGGGTGTTGTGGTCGTCCTCGTTGGCGTGGATGATCAGCGCCGCGCCGTCGCCGTCCTTGAGGCCGCCCTCGCCGTTGAGCGGCGTCTCGCTCGAGACCTCGGCGTTGGCCGAGCCGTCCTGCGCCGCGTAGAGGTTCGGCAGGTCGCCCTCGTCCGGCCCTTCGGCATTGAGCAGGCCGTGCTTGCTCTGGTCGTGGTTCACGTGCGCCTTCGAGTTCATGAACTTCGGGTCGGAGCAGTCGCCGACGGCGTGGAAATGCATGCCGTGCCAGCCGGGCGGCAGGCCGCCGGGCTGGATCGTGACGCGCAGGACCAGGGCGTTCGCCCCGTCGCGGATCGCCAACGTGCCGATCGCGTCGCCCTTGGCGTTCTTGATCGGTGCCGAGTAGGTCTCTGCCGGTTTGGCCGCCTCCTTCGGAGGCTCCTGCGCCAGGGCGCCGCCGGCGGCGACGGTCCCGAGCAATGCAAGCAGCGGCAGGGTGCGGTTCATGCGGTGGCTCTCCTCTCCGGACCGGTCTAGGTAGGGGGCGCGCCGGCCTTCGACAGGGCGGCGGTCCGAAACCTCCGCCGCAGACCTGCCGCGGCCGCACGAAGCCCTGATGACCCGAGACCGGCCCATCCCGGACCGCGCGCCGCCGGCGGACGACCCGTCGCCCCTGCGCGCCGACCTGTTCCTCGTGGCGCAAGGCCATTTCGAGAGCCGGGCTCGCGCCCAGGCCGCGATCCGCGCCGGGCTGGTGCGGATCGACGGGCGGCCGCTCACGCGCCCCTCGAACCCGATCGCCCCGGGGGCACGGGTCGAGGCGGTGCCCGAACATCCCTACGTCTCCCGGGGCGGCCTCAAGCTCGCCGCGGCCCTGGACGCGTTCGGCCTCGACCCGGCCGGCCGGGTCGCCCTCGACGTCGGCGCCTCGACCGGCGGCTTCACCGACGTGCTGCTCGCCCGCGGCGCCCGCCACGTCCACGCCCTCGACGTCGGCCGGGGGCAGCTCCATCCGCGCCTCGCCGGGGACCCGCGCGTGACCAACCGGGACGCCACCGACATCCGCAGCCTCGGCCCGGACGCCCTCACCCCGGCGCCCGATCTCGCGACCGTGGACGTGAGCTTCATCGGCCTGCGCCTCGTTCTGCCGGCCCTGCCGCCGCTGCTGGCCCCGGGGGCGGACCTCGTCGCGCTGATCAAGCCGCAGTTCGAGGCCGGCCGCGCGCGGGTCGGCCGCGGCGGCCTCGTGCGCGATCCGGCGGTCCACGCCGAGGTCTGCGCGGCGGTTCGCGGGACCCTGGAGGGGCTCGGCGCCACGATCCTGGGCCTGATCGATTCGCCAGTGCCGGGCGGCGACGGCAATGCCGAATTCCTGATCGGTGCGAGGTTGCCGTGAGCGAGACAGCTGCCAGCGAGACGGTCACGATCCGGGACCTCGGCGCCCGCGGCGACGGCGTGGCGGAGGACGGGCTCCTCGTGCCCTTCGCGCTGCCCGGTGAGCGGGCCGAGATCCGCCGCGAGCAGCGCCGCGCCGAACTCCTCGGCATCGTGCAGGCCTCGCCCGACCGGGTCGAGCCGTTCTGCCCCTACTACATGCGGTGCGGCGGCTGCCGCACCCAGCACCTCGCGCGGCCGGCGGAACTCGCCTGGAAGCGCGGCCTCGTCGCCCAGGCCCTGTCCCAGGCCCGCCTCGCCGTGGAGCCGGCCCCGGCCATCGACGCGCACGGCGCCGGACGCCGCCGCCTCACCCTGCACGTGCGGGAGATCGACGGCCGCGCCGAGGCCGGGCTGATGGCGGCGCGCAGCCACGCGCTGGTGCCGATCGACCAATGCCCGATCACGGTGCCGGCGCTGCATGCGGCCTCCGACGTGGCGCGCCGTCTGGCCGCCCCGCTGGGGCACGGGCGCAAACCCCTCGACATGGCCGTCACCGCCACCGACCATGGCCTCGATGTCGACCTGCGCGGCCACGGGCCGGTGAGCGCCGGTGTCGGCGCCGCGCTGGTGCGAATCGCCGGCGAACTCGGCCTCGCCCGGCTCTCCCTGCACGGCGAGCGCCTCATGGAGGCCGAGCCGGTCTCGGTCACCGCCGGCTCGATCCGCCTCTACCCGCCCCCCGGAGGGTTCCTGCAGGCGACCGCGGCCGGGCAGGCGACGCTCTGCGACCTGACCCTGGCGGCCCTCGGACCCCGCACCCGGCGCGTCGCCGACCTGTTCGCGGGTTGTGGACCCCTGACGCTGGCGATCGCCCGGACGGCCGCGGTCCACGCCGTCGAATCCGACGCGGCCGCCCTCGCCGGCCTCGACCGCTCCACGCGGGCGGCCTCGGGCCTGCGCGGGATCACCACCGAGCGCCGCGACCTGTTCCGCCGGCCCCTGCTTCCCCTCGAACTCGACGCCTTCGACGCGGTGGTGTTCGACCCGCCCAGGGCCGGCGCGGAGGCACAGGCCCGGCAACTGGCCGCCGCGCGCGTGCCGCTCGTGATCGGCATCGCCTGCGATGCCGGGACCTTCGCCCGGGACGCGGCGACACTGGTCGCCGGAGGGTACCGGCTCGAGAGCGTCACGCCGGTCGACCAGTTCCGCCATTCGGGCCATGTCGAGATGATCGGCGTGTTCCGGCGCGAGCCCGCGCGGCGCCGATAGGACACGCAACCCGCGGCACGGTTTCACGTTCTCTCGATGATGGGAGAGGTTCCATGACCCGAGGATTGTATCGTCCCGCGACCCTGGCGGCGCTGAGCCTCGCCTTCGCCGCCCCGCTGGCGGCGCAGACCGTCGCCCCCGATGAGACCGGTACCGGCGGCGGTCCCGGGTCGACGATCACGGCCCCCAACACCAATCGCTTCGGCGTCACCAAGCCCCCCGGGACGTCGCTCGGCCCTGGGGAAATACCCTCTCGCGAAGAGCAGCGGCGCGAGCGCGCCCTGACCGACAAGATCGACCGCAGCATCTGTGACGGCTGCAACTGAGCCTGGATCGGACCGTCTCTCGCGTGCACGGACCGGGGCACCACCCCTCCATGGCCGTCCCGGCGGAGCGCGATGGGGAGCGACCGTCGTCGGCCGCCCGGAGGACGGCCTTTCGGGTGGTCGGCTGAGCGGTGTCCGGGACGGCGTTCGTCGAGGCCCGTTGTGCCACCCCGGCGGCGATCGCCATCACCGCCGTCCGCCGGTTCTTCCGGCGTCCTGACATCGAACGGCGCCGACGCGCCGGACCGGGATGTCACGGAAGCGTCAGAAAACAGCGCCACATCCGCGGCACAGCTTGCATCGGCCAGCGTCGTGCCGGATGCGGGCTGTAATCCTGCGCTGCACCGTGGCCGATCCGCATCCGAGACCCGTTCGTGATCTTCATCCACCAGCCCGCCGGCGGCGCCGGATCCACGCTGCTTGAGCGCCGCGTCATCGATCTCCAGGACACGATTCCCGAGGACACCGTCTGGCTCGACCTGATCCGCCCGAGCCGCGAAGAGGAGCTGAAGGTCGAATCGTTCGCCGGCATCGAGGTGCCGACCCGCGAGGAGATGAAGGACATCGAACCCTCGGAGCTGCTCTACGTGGAGGACGGAGCCCGCTACATGACCGGGCGGGTGCTCTCGAAGGTCAGCGATGCCGAGGAGCCGGGGCTTGCCGGCATCACCTTCATCCTGCGCGGCAACCGGCTCGTGACCGTGCGCCACGAGGAGCCACAGGCGTTCCGCATGTACACGCAGCGCGCCGGGCGCTCGATGGGCAACGGCAGCGCCTCCGCCACCTCCGGCGAGACCATCCTGGCGGGGCTGATCGAAGCGGTGATCGACCGGGCCGCCGACGTGCTGCAGCTTCAGGGCGAGCGCATCGACCGCCTGTCGGGCAAGATCTTCGAGGTGCAGGACGATCCGTCCGCTCGCAACACCGCGCTGCAGGACACGCTGCGCGCCCTCGGCCGGCACGGCGACCTGATCTCCAAGCAGCGGGAGAGCCTCGTCTCCATGGAGCGGATCCTGCTCTCGCTGTCGGCGACCTATCGGACCAACAAGGCCCCGCGCGACCTGCGCGAGGACGTGCGCTCGACCCTGCGGGATCTTCAGTCCCTCGAGGAGCACGCCACCTTCCTGTCGACGAAGATCCAATTTTTGCTCGACGCAACGCTCGGCCTCGTCAACCTCGAGCAGAACAACATCATCAAGCTGTTCTCGGTCATGGCGGTCGTGTTCATGCCGCCGACGCTGATCGCGTCGATCTACGGCATGAACTTTAAATCCATACCGGAACTAGATCTCACGTTCGGCTACCCGATGGCGCTGATCATGATGGTGGTCGCCGCTGTATTTCCGTACTTTTTCTTCCGGTGGAAGAAGTGGCTGTAGCGGCAATGCTGGTATAGCGCCGCTGAAATTTTAAGACCTCTGCCAGAGCATGGGAGACCTGTAGGCGCGGCGCGGCCGCCGGCACGGACCTTCAGGACGGACCCTCCCATGCGATTCTCCCTCAAGACGGTTCTAGCAGGCGCGATCGGCCTGCTGGCCCTCGCCGCCGTCGGCCAGGGACTCGCCAGCGCGGTGGCCCTGTCGGAGATCGAGGGGAACGCCGTGGCGATCTCGCAGCAGGCCCTGCCGGCGCAGAATCAGGCCGAGGCCATCGGCACGGCCGTCCGGGACGCGCGCCTGCGGCTCTACCGGCTCGCGGTGGCATCCCCCGACGCCGCGAGCCTCGACAGGAACCAGACGGCGCTCACCGACACCCTCGGCGAACTCTCCGGCCTGCGGCAGGGCTATCAGGAACGCCTGACGAGCCCCAGGGATCGGGCGGTCTACGAGCGCTTCACCACCGCCTGGAACGCCTATCAGAACATCCAGCTGCAGGTGGTCGAACTGATGATCGCGGGGGATCAGCCGGGCGCCCTCGCGCTGGTGCTCGATCCCGCGACGGGCGCGCAGAACGACGCGGCGGTGGCCAGCCTCACCGAGGCCATCGCCGCGGCCCGGGCGCAGACCGAGGCCAACGTCGCCGAGACGGTGCAGGAGGCCACGCGCGCCAAGCTCATCGCGATGGCCGCCACCGTGGTGGGCCTCGCGGTCGCCGCCGCCGCGATGCTGTTCGCCCTGTTCGGGATCGCGCGCCCGATCCAGCGCATGACCGGCGCGATGGGCCGGCTGGCCGAGGGCGACGAGACCGTACCGGTCCCGCACACGGGACGCCGCGACGAAATCGGCGCGATGGCGGCGGCCGTACAGGTGTTCAAGGACAACCTGATCCACACCCGCGCCCTGGAGCGCGAGACGGCCGTGGCGCGGGACGGGGCCGAGGTCCAGCGCCGACACGCCGTCCACGCGATGGCCGAGGCGTTCGAGGCCGCGGTCGGCGGCGTGCTGGCGCGGGTGGCGGAGGCCGCCCTCGGGCTGCGTGCCGAGGCCGAGGCGATGGCCGGCACGGCGACGCACACCGCCGAACGCTCGGCGACCGTGGCGGGCGCCGCCCAGGAGGCCGCCCTGCATGTCGGCACGGTGGCGGCGGCTGCGGAGGAACTCGGCGCTTCGGTTCTGGAGATCGGCCGCCAGGTGGACGGCTCCGCCGATCTCGCCCGGGGCGCGGTAATCCAGGCCGGCGAGACCGCCGGCCTCGTGCAGGAACTGAGCGTCGCGGCGGGCCGGATCGGCGATGTCGTGCGCCTCATCACCGACATCGCCGGCCAGACGAACCTGCTGGCCCTCAACGCCACGATCGAGGCCGCCCGCGCCGGGGATGCGGGCCGCGGCTTCGCGGTGGTCGCCAGCGAAGTCAAGCTGCTCGCCGCCCAGACCGCCAAGGCCACCGGGGAGATCGCCGGACAGGTCGGCCGCATCCAGGGGGCGACGGGGCAGACGGTCGCGGCGATCGACGGCATCGCGGCGCGCATCCGCGAGATCGACGGTGTGGCGACCTCGATCGCGGCCGCCGTCGAGCAGCAGGGTTCGGCCACCCGGGAGATCGCCCGGAACGTCGCCGAGGCGGCGTCCGGCACCGGCGCCGTCACCGGGACGATCGACGAGGTGGCGCGGGCGGCCGACGATACGGGCGCCGCCGCGACGCGGATGTTCGCCTCGGCGGCCAGCCTCTCGGAGCAATCCGCCGAGCTGCGCCGGGAGATCGACGCCTTCCTGGAGACGGTGCGCGCCGCCTGACGCTCAGCCCGGGCTCGACAGCTTCATCAGGACGAGCCCGGACCCGATCAGGCCGGCGGCGAGGATCCGGCTGGCGCTCGCCTGCTCGCCCAGCACGGCGAGGCCGACCAGGAAGGCGCCGACGGCGCCGATGCCGGTCCAGATCGTGTAGGCGGTTCCCAGCGGAAGCGTGCGCATCGCCAGCGCCAGGAAGCCGACGCTGCCGGTCATCGACACGGCCATGATCGCCGTCGGCCAGAGGCGCGTGAAGCCGTCGGACTGCTTCATCGCGAAGGCCCAGACGACTTCGAAAAGACCCGCGGTGACGAGATAGATCCAGGCCATGCCGGCCCTCCTGAAAGGGCCGGGCCGTCCCGGACTTGTGCCCCACGCGCGGGGGGAGGACGTGGCCTCGCCGTCGCTCAGCTAGGGTCTGTCGATCGCGCCTGCAAGCGGCGCGCGCGTGCACGGGCCGGGTGGGGCGCCGCCCCGGGCGGCCCGCGGACGGATCTGCAGCCCGACGACCTCAGGGTGATGGATCAGAGTCGGGAAGGCTTCCCGCTCAGGCCACCGCCGCGAGATGCTTGACCTCGGCCTTGGCCGCGACCTTGCCCACCGGCGCCGCTTTGCCGCCGCTCTCTACCTCGGGGGCGAGGACCGGCGGCTGCACCCAGCGACCGGCCTCGAGCTCGGCGATCCGGCCGTTGATCTCGCTGATGACGTAGCGGGAGAACGGATACACGTGGAGGTAGATCACCATGTTGGTGACCACGGCCTCCAGGGCGGCCGGATTGCGCCGGGCGGTCTCCAGGAACACGCTCCAGAAATGCTTGGCGAGTTCCGGGCGCCGCACGGTCATCCGCCAGCAGACGCGGAGCAGCGAGTAGAGATCGTGGGCGATGTGGCCCCAGTTCAGCTTCTGCGCGGCGAATTTCGGCCGCTTCACCTGCCGGGCGACCACGCGCACCCGGTCGAAGAAGTTCGGCGGGTCGTAGATCTCCTCGAGGACGTCCCGGTAGTCGGCCAGCACGTCGCGCTGCGGGCGCAGGGTCACGAAGTTGATGCCCTGCGTGCACTGGTCGCCCTGGTCGGCGGTGGTCGCCGCGTAGTTCTCGTAGAGGCGCCCTTCCTTGCGCAGGCGGCGCGAGAGCTGGGTGTTGGGCAGCGCGAACAGCAGGCCGACCATGGCGATCGGGATGCCGGTCTGGCTGATGCAGAGCGACATCGCCTTGCTGATGCTGTCCTTCTCGGTGTCGAAGCCGACGATGAAGCCGGCCGTAACGAACATGCCGTGCTCGTAGAGCTTGTGCACGCTGTCGGCGATCGACCGCTTGGTGTTCTGCTTCTTCTGGGTCTGGATGAGGGTCGCCTCGTCGGGCGTCTCGATCCCGGTGAACAGGGCGAAGAAGTTCGCGTCCCGCATCATCCCGAGCAGTTCGTCATCGTCCGCGAGGTTCAGCGAGGCCTCGGTGGAGAACTTGAACGGGTAGCCGTGGTCTTCCTGCCACTTGATCAGGTGCGGCAGGAACAGCTTGATGGCCTTCTTGTTGCCGATCAGGTTGTCGTCGACGAAATCGACGTGGCCGCGGTAGCCGAGGCCGTACAGCCGGTCGAGCTCGGCCAGCATCTGCGGCGTGGTCTTGGTCCGCGGCGCGCGGCCATAGAGTTCGATGATGTCGCAGAACTCGCAGGTGAACGGGCAGCCGCGGGAGAACTGGACGCCGATGTAGAGGTAGTGGCTGAAGGTCAGCAGGTCGAACCGCGGGATCGGGCTCTTGGTGACGTCGGCCTTGAACTTCTCGGCCGTGAGCCGGCCGCGGCGCTCGCCGGCCTCCCAGGCGGCCACGAACTTGTCGAGGATGCCCTCGGCCTCGCCCAGCACCAGGAAGTCGGCCTTGTCGTAGACCTCCGGCGTCGAGGTCGGGGCCGGGCCGCCAACGCAGACGGGGGTGCCCAGCGCCACGCAGCGGTCGATGACCACGAGGCAGTCGGGCTCCTGAGGCAGCATGCCGCCGGTCATCACGAGGTCGGCCGCCTGGATCTGCGCGTCCGTCAGCTCTTCGCAGTTGCGGTTGACGAGACTCACCTGCCAGGCCGGCGGCAGCATCGCGGCCAGGGTGATCAGGCCCAGCGGGGGCGCGGGCGCGCGGGCGCCCTGCAGCTCCATGGCCTCCTTGAAGTTCCACATGGAGTTTTCGTAGAACTTCGGGAACACCATCAGCACGCGCGGGGCCGTGTTCGCTTCCGACATGCCAGTTTCCTTCGTTCACACGCACGGTCCCGGCCCGATCTGAGATCGGAGCGGACACGGGATCGAGACCTGACCTGCGGGGGAATTAAGGCCGTTTTTCGCTCCCGCAGCAATCGGAGCCGCCGATCCGGACAGCACGCCCGTCCGGACGCCGCGAATCAACCCCGCCGGCCGGCACCGGGGCGCATCCGCCCCGTTTGCCGGAGCGCTGCGCCATTTCGGCGACAGGCCGGGGACCGTCACGGCCCGACCCGGAACCGCTCCGGCTGCGTCCCGTCGGCATCGGTGAACCCGTAGATCCGGGCGAGGTCGCCGGCATGCAGGACCGCGCCGGCCCGGGCCGCGACATCGGGGTCCGCGGCCAGCGCCGCCAGCGCCCGGCCGGCGTAGAGCGGGCTCTCGGTGGCGTGCTCCTCCTGGCCGAGATCCCGCGCCCGCTCGGTCGCCACGAAGCCCGGCGAGAGGCCAAGGGCGGTGACGCCATGGGGCGCGAGTTCCCGGGCGAAGGCCAGGGCCAGCCGGTTGGAGGCCGCCTTGGCGGCATCGTAGTAGACGTCGCCGAGGTAATCCTCGGTCCCGAAGGAGACGAGGGCGAGCAGGCCGGCGCGCGCCGCCACCATGGCGGGGGCGACAGCCCGAGCGAGCAGCAGGGCCGGCACCGGACCGGCTTCGAGGAGGCCGAGATACGGTTCCGCCGAGCGGCGCCAGAACGGCGTGCCCCAGCCGGCACCGTCCGGGTAGCGCTCGCCGTCGTAGCCCTCGTTGCCGCTCCAGACGCTGCAGGCCGCCACGTCGATCCGCCCGAACCGGCGCAGGACCCAGTGCACCAGCGTGTCGGTGGCACGCTCGGAGCGGTGGTCGCAGAGGTAGTGGTGCCCGCGCCCGCCCGCGGCATCGACCAGGCGGGCGGTATCCTCGATCGCCTCGGACCGCATCTCGGTGCGCGCGCCCGTCTCGCTGGACCGGGCGGTGACGATCACGGTGGCTCCCGCCTCCCCCAGCGCCCGGGCGAGCCCCCGCCCGACGCCCCGCGACGCGCCCGCCACGAGGCAGATCTTCCGGGAGAGGTCGGGCGGGCTCACGCCGAGGACGCGGGCTTCGACCGCGACAGGAAGGCGGCGAGCCGCTCCTGGGATTCGGGCGAGCGCAGCTGCGCGTCGAAGGCCTTGGCCTCCGCCTCCAGGGCCGCCTCGACCTGCGCCTGATCGCCCCGGATCAGCGCCCGGGACGCCGTCAGCGCCCCGCGCGGAAGGGCGGCCAGCCGGGTCGCCTGGGCGATGGCCTGCTCCACCAGCATGTCGGCCGGCAGCACCGCGTTGACGAGGCCGAGGGCCTGCGCCTCGTCGGCCTCGAGCGGTCGCGACAGGAGCAGCAGCTCGGTCGCCTTGAGCCGGCCGACCCGCAGGGGCAGCAGGTAGCTCGACGCCGCCTCCGGCACGAGGCCAAGTTCGACGAAGGGCATGCGCAGCCGGGCCGCCGGGCTCGCGTAGACGAGGTCGCAGTGCAGGCAGAGCGTCGCGCCGATGCCCACCGCGATCCCGTCGACAGCCGCCACCATCGGGGTGCGGGTGCGGGCCAGCTGGCGGATGAAGGCCAGCGCCGGCGAGGCGCTGAACCCGTTCCCGGCCTTGTCACCGGACGACCGGCCCATGAAGTCGGCGAGGTCGTTGCCGGCACTGAACATGCCGGGCTGGCCCGCGAAGACTACGGCGCCGATCCGGTCCGACGCGTCGGCCTCCCCCAGCGCTTCGCGCATGGCCTCGTACATCGCGCCGGTGAGCGCGTTCTTCTTCTCCGGGCGGTTCAGGGTGATCAGGCGGACGCCGCCCGGGAGATCGTCGATCGCGACGGTGTCGGCCATGATCCGCTCCTCAAACCGCCAGCGCCAGGGCGGCGTCGTCCGTGAAGGCGCCACCCGCCACGACGGTCTGCTCCAGGCCGCCGGCCGCGGTCAGCAGGTTCTCGGCGTAGAACCGGGCCAGGGCGATGCGAGCGGCCTGCGCCGGATCGGTCGCGCCGGCCCTCAGGGCGGCGCTCGCGGCCAGGGCGCTGCGGGCGAGGCAGGCGCCCCCGAGCGTCAGGCCGAACAGGCGCAGATACGGCGTCGCACCGGCCAGCGCCGCCTCGGGGCGGTTCGAGGTCAGCGCGGCGAGCTGGTGGCTCGTCGCCCGGTCGAGGCTGCCGATCCCGTCGCGCAGCCGCGCCGCCATGTGGCCGAAGGCGGGATCGCCGGCCTTGAGCAGCCCCTCCGCGGCCCGGCGCATCCAGGCGATCTGCGACCGGACCGTGCCCCCGCCGTTCAGCGGCAGCTTGCGGGCGGTGAGGTCGATCGCCTGGATCCCGTTGGTGCCCTCGTAGATGCCGAGGATGCGGGCGTCGCGCATGAGCTGCGCCGCGCCCGTCTCCTCCACGAAGCCCATGCCGCCATGGACCTGCACGCCCAGCGAGGTCACCTCGTTGGCGAGGTCCGTCGCGAAGGCCTTCGCCACCGGGGTCAGCAGGGAGGCGCGGTCCAGGGCGGGCTGCCCCTCCGGCCCCTTCGACGCGTCAAGGGCCGCGGCGGTGAGGTAGCAGATGGCGCGGGCGGCCGCCGTGAACGCCTTCATGGTGAGCAGCATCCGCTGGACGTCCGGATGCGCCACGATCGGGCTCGTCGCCTCGGCGGCCCCGACAGCCCGGCCCTGGCGGCGCTCCTGGGCGTAGGCMAGCGCCCGCTGGGTCGCCGCCTCGGCGACCCCGACCCCCTGCAGGCCGACGCCGAGCCGCGCCGCGTTCATCATCGTGAACATGCAGGCGAGGCCCTTGTTCTCCTGGCCGATCAGCCAGCCGGTGGCGCCGCCGTTGTCGCCGAACGCCATCGAGCAGGTCGGCGAGGCGTGGATGCCGAGCTTGTGCTCGATGCCGGAGCAGCGCAGGTCGTTGCGGGTGCCGTCCGGCAGCACCTTCGGCACCAGGAACAGGGAGATGCCCCGCGTGCCGGCGGGCGCGTCGGGCAGCCGGGCCAGGACGAGGTGGACGATGTTGTCGGCGAGATCGTGCTCGCCGTAGGTGATGTAGATCTTGTTGCCGGTGATCCGGTAGGTGCCGTCCCCCGCCGGGACGGCCCGGGTCCGCAGCAGGGCGAGGTCGGAGCCCGCCTGGGGCTCGGTGAGGTTCATGGTGGCGGGCCATTCGCCCGAGACCAGCTTGGCGAGGTAGCGCGCCTTCAGGTCGTCCGAGCCATGGGCCGCCAGCGCCTCGATGCCGCCCTGGGTGAGCAGCGGGCAGAGGCCGAAGGCGAGGTTGGCGCCGTTCCACATCTCGGTGCAGGCGGCCTCGACCAGCTTCGGCAGGCCCTGGCCGCCATGGTCGGCCTCGGCCGAGAGCCCGTTCCAGCCGCCCTCCGTGAAGGTGCGATAGGCCTCCCGCCAGCCGGGCGGCGTCGTGACCCGCCCGTCGGCGAACGGGGTGCCGTGCCGGTCGCCGAGGCGGTTGAGCGGCGCGATCACGCCGGCGGCGATCCGCCCGGCCTCGGTCAGGATCGCCTCGGCGTCGTCGGGATCGACCGCGTCGAGCCCGGCCACGTGCCGGAGGGTGAAGAGCATCTCGGGGACCGGGGCGCGGTAACTCATACGATCCTCCCGTGTTGCGGCCCGCCCGCGCGTTCGAACCGGGGCGGGTTTGACCGCGCCCGCGCACCGGCGCTAGGGCGGGGTGAGGATAGGCGCGCGCGGCTTGCGCCGCCATGACCTCGGAGACGGCTTCCCGCATGAATGATCCCGGGTCAACGGCCCCGGCGGCGACCCGGCGGCTCCACCCCGACGCGGCCGGGATCGCGGAGGCCGCCGCGCTCCTGCGGACGGGACGGCTCGTGGCATTCCCCACCGAGACGGTCTACGGGCTCGGGGCGGATGCCACCGACGCCGCCGCGGTGGCGGGCATCTTCGCCGCCAAGGGGCGGCCGCGCTTCAACCCGCTGATCTCGCATCTGGCGGATGCGGAGGCGGCCCTGGCGGAGGGGGTCTTCGACGCGCAGGCGCGGCGCCTCGCGGAGGCCTTCTGGCCCGGCCCCCTGACCCTGGTCGTTCCGGCGCATCCGGGCACGCGGGTCTGCGACCTCGCCCGCGCCGGCCTGCCGAGCCTCGCCCTGCGGGTACCGGCGCATCCGCTCGCGCAGGCCCTTCTCGCGGAGGCCGGCCGGCCGGTGGCGGCGCCCTCGGCCAACCGCTCGGGGCGGGTCAGCCCGACCCGGGCCACCCACGTCCTCGACGATCTTGCAGGCCGGATCGCCGCGGTGCTCGACGGCGGCGACACGCCGGTGGGCGTCGAGTCGACGGTGGTGGCCTGCCTCGGCGGCACGCCGCGGGTGCTGCGGCCCGGCGGCATCACGCGGGCGGCGCTGCGGGCGGTGCTCGGCCAGGACCCCGCGGCTCCGGACGCGGCGGAGGCCGACCAGCCGGCGAGCCCCGGCATGCTCGCCTCGCATTACGCGCCGCGGGCGCGGGTGCGCCTGGACGCGGTGCGGATCGAGCCCGGCGAGGCGGTGCTGCTGTTCGGGGCCGGGCGTCCGGCCGGTCACGAAACCGCGCGGGCCAGTCTCAACCTGAGTCCGGCGGGCGATCCCGCGGAGGCGGCGGCCCGGCTGTTCGGTGCCCTGCGCGATCTCGACGCGTCGGGGGCCGAGACCATCGCGGTCGCGCCGATCCCCGAGGCAGGCCTTGGCGAGGCGATCCGCGACCGCCTCGTCCGGGCCGCCGCGCCCCGCTGACGGCGCAGAATTTTTCGCCGGCAGCGGAACAGACTTCGCGCTGGTCCGTTTATTGATCACGAAGGCCTTCTCAGCCCCCAAATGGCCTTTTCCCTTCCAGGCTCGGAGCAATCCGAGCCTTTTTTCTTGGCTCCTCAGTCCCGCGCCAGCTTGGCGGCGATTCCCGCCACGTGACGGCCCTGGAAGCGGGCGCCCTCCAGCTCGATGGCGCTGGGCTGACGGGACCCGTCGCCGTCCGCGATCGTGCTGGCGCCGTAGGGCGTGTTGCCCTTGACCGCCTCGACACCCGCCTGACCCTGGAAGCTGTAGGGCAGGCCGACCACCACCATGCCGTGGTGGAACAGCACCGTGTGGAAGCTCGTCAGCGTCGTCTCCTGGCCGCCGTGCTGCGAGGCCGTGGAGGTGAAGACCGAGCCGACCTTGCCGACCAGCGCGCCCTTCATCCAGAGGCCGCCGGTCTGATCGATGAACTGCTTCATCTGCGAGGCCATGTTGCCGTAGCGGGTCGGCGTTCCGAAGATGATGGCGTCGTACTGCGCCAGCTCGTCGACGGTGGCGATCGGCGCCGCCTGATCGAGCTTGAAGTGGCTCTGGCGGGCCACCTCCTCCGGCACCAGCTCCGGCACGCGCTTCACGGCGACCTCGGCCCCCGTCTCGCGGGCGCCCTCGGCGACGGCATACGCCATCTGCTCCACGTGTCCGTAGGTCGAGTAGTACAGCACCAGAACCTTGGCCATGGGGTGGTTTCTCCTGCGTGTCGGACGGCCGGTTCATCGGCCGGCGGAAAGCTCCTCCATCGCGCATCCGGCGTCTTGCAAGAATGCCCCGCCGTGCAAGAGTGCTCTTGCACAGATGCAAGGATCCAGGCGTGGCACTCGACTGGGACGCGTTCCGCTTCGTGAAGGCCGTGGCCGAACGCGGCGGCCTGACCGCGGCCGCGAAGGACCTGGGGATCAACCACTCGACGGCGTTCCGGCGCCTCGCCGCCTTGGAGGCGACGCTCGACACGCGCCTGTTCGAGCGGCTGCGCACGGGCTACGTGCCGACGGCCGCCGGACAGGCGATGATCGCGGCGGCCGGGCGGATCGAGGCGGACGTGACGCGCTTCGCCCGCGTGGTGGCCGGTCAGGGCGAGAACCCGTCCGGCGAATTGCGGGTGACCGCGCCGGCGGGCTTCGCCGCAGAGCTGCTGATGCCGATGCTCGCGAGCTTCACGGAGCGGTACCCTGACATTCGGATCGAGCTCATCCTCGCCGAGGCGACGCTCAACCTCTCACGCCGGGATGCCGACGTGGCGATCCGGATCAGCCGGGAGCCGAGCGAGACGCTGGTCGGGCGGCGTCTCGCCCTCACGGCGTGGGGGATCTATGGCCGCGCGGATCGCACCTATGGCGACCTCGCCCGGGAGGCCTGGATCAGTCCAGGCCCCCTGGTGGCGGGGGGCTCGTTCACGCGGTTCGTGGAGGCGCGGGTGACGCCCGACCGCGTCCGCCTGCGGATCAACGCGGTGCTGGGACTGGAGGCGGCGGTCGAGGCCGGTCTCGGCATCGGGCCGCTTCCCTGCTTCACAGCCGACACCAACCCGGCGCTGCGCCGCCTGTCCGGACCGCATCCGGAGCTGGGGGCGGACCTCTGGATCCTGACGCATCCCGACCTGCGTCACGCGGCACGGGTCCGGGCTTTCATGGAGCATGTCGCAGAGGCGCTCGTGCCCCTGAGGCCGCGCTTCGAGGGCCGCTGACCGCCTCAGCGGATCTCGACCACCTCGACGTCGTGACCGTTCACCTCGACCACGTCGCCCACGGTCTTGCCGGTGATCGCCCGGGCCAGGGGGGCTACGTAGGAGATCGAGCCCTTGTGCGGGTCCGCCTCGTCCTCGCCGACGATCCGGAACGTCTGCCGGGTCTCCTTCCCGGACTCGTCCTCGCGGACCACCGTGACGGTGGCGCCGAACTGAACGGTGTCACCGCTCTTGGGCTCCACCAGCTGCGCGGTGTTCTTCCGGGCGGCCCAGTAGCGCAGGTCGCGTCCGATACGGGAATCCTCCGCCTTGTCGGCGGGATCCAGGGAGGCGACCTCCTTCTCCAGACGCGCGACCTCGGCCTCGATCTGCGCGAGGCCCTCCGGCGTGACGAAGTTGGTGTGGGGTGAGATCGGCCGATCCGGCAGGTTCTCGAATGCTTCCCCGCCTTCGGGCTCTTTGACGAATGCAACGCTCATAAAGGCATCTACAGCGAAAGCACGGCAATGGTTCCCGCGCGGTCGAGAAAGAGGCCCGGCCCGTGGCCCCGACCCGCGGTCCTGGCCCCAAAACCCCGTCGCCCATCCCATCGGACACCGGATCGAGCCCTCGCCGGGCGCGGGACGCGACCGCGCAGGCCCGGACGACGCCCTGAAAGCCGCCCTACCCGACCTCCACCACGGTCCGCCCCCGGACCTTGCCGGCCAGGATGTCGTCGCCCATCCGGCCGACCTCCTCCAGGCGGACCTTGCGCGTCATGGCGGCGAGCTTGTCGAGATCGAGGTCCCGGGCGAGGCGCGCCCAGGCCTCGCGGCGCTTCTTCTGCGGGGTGGTGACGCTGTTGATGCCGAGCAGCGAGACGCCGCGGAGGATGAAAGGCGCCACCKAGGTCGGAAGGTCCATGCCCTGCGCCAGTCCGCAGGCGGCGACGGCGCCGTCGGCCTTGGTCATGGCCAGCACGTTGGCGAGCGTCGTGGAGCCGACCGCGTCGACCCCCGCGGCCCAGCGCTCCTTGCCGAGCGGCTTGCCGGGTTTCGACAATTCGGCCCGGTCGAGGATCTCGGCGGCGCCGAGGCCCTTCAGGTAGTCGGATTCGCCGTCCCGGCCCGTGGAGGCGATCACGTGCCAGCCCGCCCGCGCGAGGAGCGCCACGGCGACCGAGCCGACGCCGCCCGAGGCGCCGGTGACGATGACCGGGCCGTGCTCCGGCTTCACGCCGTGGGCCTCGAGAGCCATGCAGCACAGCATCGCCGTGTACCCGGCGGTGCCCACCGCCATGGCCTGCTCGGCCGTCAATCCCTGCGGCAAGGGCACCAGCCAGTCGCCCTTCACCCGGGCGCGCTGGGCGTAGGCGCCGAGATGCGTCTCGCCGACACCCCAGCCCGTGAGCACGACCGTGTCGCCCGGCTTGTATTCGGGATGGTCCGACGTCTCCACGATCCCCGAGAAATCGATGCCGGGGATCATGGGAAAGCGCCGCACCACCGGCGAGGCGCCGGTGAGCGCGAGGCCGTCCTTGTAGTTCAGGGTCGAGTGCGTCACCCGCACGGTGACGTCGCCGTCCATCAGGTCGGCGTCGTCGAAATCCCGGAAGGCCAGGCTCTGGCCGCCCTCGGTCTTCTCGACCACCCAGGCCTTGAACGTTCCCATCGTCACCTCCCGTGTTGTGCGGTGAGGTGTCGCCGGGACGTCCGGAATCAAGCCTCCGGGATCGGATCAGTAACCCTCGTACCGGCTGCCCGTGTAGAAGCCGAGACCGACGCCGACATCCGAGGAACTGGCCCCGGTGATGCCGACCGCGTCCGGGATCGAGCCGACCAGCGGGCCGCCATAGGCGGCGGACCGGTAGCCGTAGCCGCCCCCATAGCCGCCGCCGACCGGCACCCAGCCGGCACGGGCGGGCGCCACGAGGACCCGCCGGCTGACGCTGGCGTATTCCGGGGGGATCGTCTCGGGGATCGACTGCGCCGGACGGACCAGCACGGTCCGGGTGCGCACGGCGAAGCGCGGCGGCGTGGTGACCCAGCATCCGATCAGTTCGCCGCCGGGACCGCGGCTCGTCTGCCAGAACCGCCCGCCCGGCGAGACCATCACGCGCTCCGACACCGTGTCGTAGACCGGCGGCGCGGTGCGGTAGACCGTCCGGGGCGGGCGCACCAGCACGTTCTCCTGCACGGTGTCGTAGACCGGCGGCGTGACGACGTGGCGGTAGCATTCGGAGCCGTAGCAGCCGCCGGCCTGGGCGGGTGCCGCGAGGAGAACGCCGCCGAGGGTGGCGGCAAGGAGAGCGGTGCGAGCGGCCGGCGCGGTCATGGACATCCTCTGATACGCATTACTACGAGAAGCGGCGCGCAGGCGGCGCTCGTCTCGACGTACCAGAGGCCAGACTCGTTGCCTGGCGCGCAAGCATTATCAGAATCGAAGGTAAAATTAACCCTTGGTTTCGACTGCTTAGTCGTCGCCTACCTAGGTAGAATTGTTTAGATCTTCGACAGGCACTCTTATGAAGCCCGATCCGTCCCGGGTCAGGTCTGCCCGGCGCGGAGCTGGTAGAAGATGTGGCGGCCGATCACGTCCATCTTGCGCAGGCGGCGCGCCCAGCCCGGACGGACGTAGTCGGCGTGGTAGTGGGTCGCGGCGCCGACCTCGGCGAGGTAGGTCCGGCCCTCGATCACCGAGCGGGCGATGCGGGTCGCCGATTCCCAGGCGCCGGCATCGGTGATGCGCAGGGACTTGCCCTCGCAGGCGAAGGAGAACTGGCAGCCCATGTAATGGTGCCGGTTCTGGTAGACGACGCCGCAGACGCTCGCCGGGTAGAGACCGCTCTTCACGCGGTTGAGCACCACCTGGGCGACGGCGGCCTGGCCCGCCTCGGGCTCGCTCCGGGCCTCGAAATAGACCGCCTCGGAGAGGCAGCGCTGCTCCTTGTCGAGGGCGTTCGGGTCGATCAGGTCGGCGTAGCGCCGGCGCGCATCCTCGGGCACCGGCTGGGCGCTGTCCGGGCGCTCGGTGCGGATCGCGAAATCGGGCAGCGCGAGGCTCGCGGCGGCGATCTCGACGGGGATCGCGTCCGCGGGCGCCGGCGTCGTGGAGGACAGGGCGATGGCGCGGGGCACCGGCGGGGTCGAGCCGTCGAAGCGCTCGGGACCGCCATCCTCGGTGAGGTCGGCCGTACCCTCCCCCGTGGAGGCGGCGGTGCCGGCGCCGGTGGTGAGGCCGAGATCAGGCACGGGGACGAAGGCGGCCTCCGGCTCGGAATCCGGATCCCAGACCGCGGCTCCCTGCGTCAGCACGCCGGTGACGCTGCCGGTGACGTCGCCGAACACCAGGGCGCCCCCGGGCTCCCGCAGGTTGGCGGCCCGGCGGGCGAAGCTCTCGGCCGGGGGCCGTGCCGGGTTGCCCTTGCCCCCCCGCTGGACCACCGGGAAGACGTGCGCGCCGGTCTTGAACACCGCCTGGGGCGGCTCGCCGCCGAGGCGGCGCAGGGCGGATCCGATCAGCAGGGTGCCGGGCGGCAGGGGCGGAACGGTCTCGGCATCGATCACCCCGAGCCGGCTCGCACCGATGGCGTTCTCCGTGCCGGCATCGGCCGTGAACGACACCAGCAGGCCGAACCCGACCATCCAGGGCGTTAGGGCCGCCGAGAGCCAGCGCAGGCTCGATTCCCGTCCTCGTCTCGTGCCCACGACGCCAGACCCGCACTCACGCACCCGAACCGGCCCGATCCTCCCCGTTTCCAGGGTGTTTCTGCGGCCGCCCGGGATTTATCGCGCGGCATGGTTGAGCCGCCGTTAAGGCCGGGTGGTTGCGCGTGTCTCGATACGGTCTCGGGTTGAACGCTGCGGCTGACGCCTCCCGCTCCGTCATCACGAGCGGAGCGAAGTGAACCAGGGCAGCGGGACGTCAGCAAGCATGGCGCCGCCCTGGGTTGCTTCGCTGCGCTCGCAAAGACGGCCGCGTTGACAGGGGCACGCCACAACAGAAAAGGGCGGCCCGGAGGCCGCCCTCTCCCATCACGAACCTGCCGCTAGCCCTTATTCGGCGGCAGGCGGAAGCTCCTCGACCGGCATCGCGCCGCTCTCGGTCTGCTTCTGCTGCAGGATCATCGCGTCGCGGCGGCGAGCGATGGAGCGGATATCCGCCACCATCGAGCCGGTGCCGGCCGGGATCAGCGACCCGACGATCACGTTCTCCTTCAGGCCTTCCAGGGTGTCGACCTTGCCGTTGACCGCCGCCTCGGTGAGGACGCGGGTGGTCTCCTGGAACGAGGCCGCCGAGATGAACGACTTCGTCTGCAGCGACGCCTTGGTGATGCCGAGCAGGACCGGAACGCCCTGGATGGGCTTCTTGCCCTCGGCGAGCAACTTCTCATTGAAGTCGGTCAGCTCGGTCCGGTCGATCTGGTCACCCGAGAGGATGTCCGAGTCGCCGCCATCGGTCACCTCGACCTTCTGCAGCATCTGACGGACGATCACCTCGATGTGCTTGTCGTTGATCGACACGCCCTGCAGCCGGTAGACCTCCTGGATCTCGTTGACGAGGTAGGCCGCGAGTTCCTCCACGCCCTTGATCGCCAGGATATCGTGCGGAGCGGGGTTTCCGTCGACGATGTAATCGCCGAGCTCGACCACGTCCCCGTCCTGCAGGTGGATGTGCTTGCCCTTCGGGATCAGGTACTCGACCGCCTCCGAACCGTCATGCGGCGTCAGCGTGAGCCGGCGCTTGTTCTTGTAGTCGCGGCCGAACGCGATGGTGCCCGACTTCTCGGCGATGATCGCCGCGTCCTTCGGGCGCCGGGCCTCGAACAGTTCCGCCACCCGCGGCAGACCGCCGGTGATGTCGCGGGTCTTGGCCGAGTCGGTCGAGACGCGGGCCAGGATGTCGCCGGCATTGACCTTCGCGCCCGGATCGAAGCCGATGATGGCATCGACCGGCAGGAAGTAGCGGGCGTCCGAGCCGCGCGGCAGCTTGAGCGCCTTGCCCTCCCGATCGACCACGACCATCGCGGGCTTCAGGTCCGACGTCCGGGCCGAGCCGCGCCAGTCGACGACGACGCGCTTGGCGATGCCGGTCGACTCGTCGGTGGTCTCGGTCATCGACTGGCCATCGACCAGATCCTCGTAGGCCACGATGCCGTCGACCTCGGTGAGGATCGGACGGGTGTAGGGATCCCACTCGGCGATCCGCTGCCCGCGCTTGATCTTGTCACCCTCATCGACCCGGAGCTTGGCGCCGTATTGCAGGCGGTGGACCGCCCGCTCGACCCCGTCCGACCCGACGACCACCACCGCCACGTTGCGGCCGGTCGCGATCAGGTCCCCGTCCGAGTTCTTGGCGATGGCCCGGTTGCGGATCTTGATCGTGCCCTCGAAGCTCGACTCGATGAACGACGAGTCGGCGATCTGGGCCGCACCGCCGATGTGGAAGGTGCGCATCGTGAGCTGCGTGCCCGGCTCGCCGATCGACTGCGCCGCGATGACGCCGACGGCCTCGCCCATGTTGACGGGCGTGCCGCGGGCGAGGTCGCGCCCGTAGCAGGTGGCGCAGACGCCGCTCTTGGTGGCGCAGACCAGCACCGAGCGGATCTTCACCTCCTGGATGCCGGCGGCGTTGATCGCCGGCAGGTGCCGCTCCTCGATGGTCTCGCCGGTCTTGACGATCACCGTACCATCGGCCGCCACGAGATCCTCGGCCGTGGCGCGGCCCAGGATGCGGGTGGCCAGCGTCGCCACGACCTGGCCGGCATCCACGATGGCGCGCATCTTGATGCCGTTGGTCGTGCCGCAATCCACCTCGCGGATCACGGCGTCCTGGGCCACGTCGACGAGGCGGCGGGTCAGGTAACCGGAGTTGGCGGTCTTCAGGGCGGTGTCGGCCAGGCCCTTACGGGCACCGTGCGTGGAGTTGAAGTACTCCAGAACGTCCAGGCCTTCCTTGAAGTTCGAGATGATCGGGGTCTCGATGATCTCGCCCGACGGCTTGGCCATGAGGCCGCGCATCGCCGCGAGCTGCTTCATCTGGGCGGGCGAGCCACGGGCGCCGGAGTGGCTCATCATGTAGATCGAGTTGATCTGCTTGTCGGCGCCGTTCTCGTCCTTCTGGACCGCGGAGATGCGGCCCATCATCTCGGCGGCCAGCTTGTCCGAGCACTTGGCCCAGGCATCGACCACCTTGTTGTACTTCTCGCCCTGGGTGATCAGGCCGTCGTTGTACTGCTGCTCGTAGTCCTTCACGAGCGCGCGGGTGGTGTCGACGATCGACCACTTGTTGTCCGGCACGACCATGTCGTCCTTGCCGAACGAGATGCCGGCCTTGAACGCGTGGTTGAAGCCGAGCGCCATGATCCGATCACAGAAGATCACCGACTCCTTCTGACCGCAGTGGCGGTAGACGGTGTCGATCATCGCCGAGATCTCCTTCTTGGTCATCAGCTTGTTGACGACTTCGAAGGGCACCTTGGCGTGCTTCGGCAGGGCGCCGGACAGGATCACCCGCCCCGGCGTGGTCTCGTAGGTCTTGGTCAGGGGCTGATTGTCCGGACCGATGCCGGTCCAGCGCCACTTGATCTTGGTGTGCAGCGACACGGCCTTGGCGGCGAGGGCGTGCTCCAGCTCGCCCATATCGCCGTAGACGCCCTGCATCGGGTTCTTGGCGTTGTCCGCCTTGAACTCGCCCGGCATGCCCTCGGCCACGATCGACAGGTAGTAGAGGCCGAGCACGATGTCCTGGCTGGGCACGATGATCGGCTGGCCGTTGGCCGGATGCAGGATGTTGTTGGTCGACATCATCAGGACGCGCGCTTCCAGCTGCGCCTCGAGCGACAGCGGGACGTGCACGGCCATCTGGTCGCCGTCGAAGTCAGCGTTGAACGCGGCGCAGACCAGCGGGTGCAGCTGGATCGCCTTGCCCTCGATCAGCTTCGGCTCGAAGGCCTGGATGCCGAGGCGGTGGAGCGTCGGCGCGCGGTTCAGCATCACCGGGTGCTCGCGGATCACCTCATCGAGGATGTCCCAGACCTCCGGCTTCTCCTTCTCGACGAGCTTCTTGGCCTGCTTGACGGTAGCCGAGAAGCCCTTGGCGTCGAGGCGCGCGTAGATGAACGGCTTGAACAGCTCCAGCGCCATCTTCTTGGGCAGGCCGCACTGGTGCAGCTTCAGCTCCGGACCGACCACGATCACCGAGCGGCCCGAGTAGTCGACGCGCTTGCCGAGCAGGTTCTGGCGGAACCGGCCCTGCTTGCCCTTCAGCATGTCGGCGAGCGACTTCAGCGGGCGCTTGTTTGCACCCGTGATGACGCGGCCGCGGCGGCCGTTGTCGAACAGCGCGTCGACCGCCTCCTGCAGCATCCGCTTCTCGTTGCGGATGATGATGTCGGGGGCGCGCAGCTCGATCAGCCGCTTCAGGCGATTGTTGCGGTTGATGACGCGGCGATACAGGTCGTTCAGGTCGGAGGTCGCGAAGCGGCCGCCATCCAGGGGGACCAGCGGGCGCAGGTCCGGCGGGATCACCGGCACGACCGTGAGGATCATCCATTCCGGCTTGTTGCCGGACATCTGGAAGGCCTCGATGATCTTGAGCCGCTTCAGGAGCTTCTTGGGCTTCAGCTCCGATGTCGTGACCGCGATCTCCTCGCGCAGATCGTTGGCGATCTTGTCGAGGTCGAGCTCCTGCAGGATGCGCCGGATGGCCTCGGCGCCGATCATGGCGGTGAAGCTATCCTCGCCGTACTCCTCTTGGGCGCGCAGGTACTCCTCCTCCGACAGGAGCTGACGCTCCTTCAGGGGGGTGAGGCCCGGCTCGATGACGCAGTACGACTCGAAGTACARGATCCGCTCGAGGTCCTTGAGCGCCATGTCGAGCAGCAGGCCGATGCGGCTCGGCAGTGACTTCAGGAACCAGATGTGCGCGACGGGGGCGGCCAGCTCGATGTGGCCCATGYGGTCGCGCCGGACGCGCGCGAGGGTGACCTCGACGCCGCACTTCTCGCAGATGACGCCCTTGTACTTCATGCGCTTGTACTTGCCGCACAAGCACTCGTAGTCCTTGATCGGTCCGAAGATCCGCGCGCAGAACAGGCCGTCGCGCTCGGGCTTGAAGGTCCGGTAGTTGATGGTCTCGGGCTTCTTGATCTCGCCGTACGACCAGGAGAGGATCTTCTCCGGGGACGAGATCGAGATCTTGATCTGATCGAAGCTGACCGGCGTGGCCTGCTGGTTGAAAAGGTTCATGACCTCTTGGTTCATGATCCGCTCCTTGTTGACGCCGGCAACCCTGCGCCCGGGCCACCGCGTCCTGAAAAAGATCCGGCGCCGCGCCCCGCGCGGGCGCTGCTCACCGTCGTCGTAGCCGGGAGGCCCCTCCCCTCCCCGCTCGACCGTGGCGGCCCGAAGCCGCCACGGGAGGTGTGGTTCTCAGATCTACTCGGCCGCGTCGGCCGGCGGCTCGAGCTGGTCGTTGGCCGCCTTCTTGGAGGAGGTGAGCTCGACGTTGAGGCCGAGCGAGCGCATCTCCTTGACGAGCACGTTGAACGACTCGGGGATACCGGCCTCGAAGGTGTCGTCGCCGCGGACGATCGCCTCGTAGACCTTGGTGCGGCCGGCCACGTCGTCCGACTTCACCGTGAGCATCTCCTGCAGCGTGTAGGCCGCGCCGTAGGCCTCCAGCGCCCAGACCTCCATCTCGCCGAAGCGCTGACCGCCGAACTGCGCCTTGCCGCCCAGCGGCTGCTGGGTGACGAGCGAGTACGGGCCGATCGACCGGGCGTGGATCTTGTCGTCCACGAGGTGGTGGAGCTTCAGCATGTAGATGTAGCCCATCGTCACCTTGCGGTCGAAGGGCTCGCCGGTGCGCCCGTCGTAGAGCGTCGACTGCGCCGAGCGGTCGAGCCCGGCCATCTCCAGCATCTGCTCGATGTCGGCCTCCTTGGCGCCGTTGAACACCGGGGTGGCCATCGGCACGCCGCGGCGGACGTTGTTGCCGGCCTCGGCCAGCTCCTCGTCCGTCAGGCCGTCGAGCTCGCCCGGGGAGTAGATCGCCGTCATCTCCTCCCGCAGCGGCGCGATATCGTGCGACTTCAGATAGGCATCCACCGCCTTCGACACCTTGCGACCCAGGCCCGCAGCCGCCCAGCCGAGGTGCGTCTCCAGGATCTGACCGACGTTCATGCGCGAGGGCACGCCCAGTGGGTTGAGCACGATGTCGGCATGCGTCCCGTCCTCCAGGAACGGCATGTCCTCGATCGGCACAATCCGCGACACGACGCCCTTGTTGCCGTGACGGCCGGCCATCTTGTCGCCAGGCTGGATCTTGCGCTTCACCGCCACGAAGACCTTGACCATCTTCATGACGCCGGGGGGCAGCTCGTCGCCGCGCTGCAGCTTCTCGACCTTGTCGAGGAAGCGCTGCTCCAGGCGCTTCTTCGACTCGTCGTACTGCTTCTGCATCGCCTCCATCTCGGTCATGAGACGGTCCTCGATGACGGCGAACTGCCACCATTGCGAGCGCGGGTAGTCGTTGATCAGCTCGCGGGTGAGCGTGGTGTCCTTCCGGAAGCCCTTCGGGCCGGCCACCGGCGCCTGGCCGATCAGCACGTCCGCCAGACGGGCGTAGGTGTTGCGGTCGAGGATCGCCTGCTCGTCGTCGCGGTCCTTGGCGAGCCGCTCGATCTCCTCGCGCTCGATCGCCTGGGCGCGCTCGTCCTTGTCGACGCCGTGGCGATTGAACACCCGGACCTCGACGATCGTGCCGGTGACGCCCGGCGGCACCCGCAGCGAGGTGTCGCGCACGTCCGAGGCCTTCTCGCCGAAGATGGCGCGGAGCAGCTTCTCCTCCGGCGTCATCGGGCTCTCGCCCTTCGGGGTGATCTTGCCGACGAGGATGTCGCCGGCATTCACCTCGGCACCGATGTAGACGATGCCGGCCTCGTCGAGGTTCTTGAGCGCTTCTTCCGAGACGTTCGGGATGTCGCGGGTGATCTCTTCCGGCCCGAGCTTGGTGTCGCGGGCCATCACCTCGAACTCCTCGATGTGGATCGAGGTGAACACGTCATCCTTCACGATCCGCTCGGAGAGCAGGATCGAGTCCTCGAAGTTGTAGCCGTTCCACGGCATGAACGCGACGAGCACGTTCCGGCCGAGCGCCAGCTCACCGAACTCTGTCGAGGGACCGTCGGCGATGATCTCGCCCTTCTTCACGAACTCGCCGACGCGGACCAGCGGCTTCTGCGTGATGCAGGTCGACTGGTTGGAGCGCTGGAACTTCTGAAGACGGTAGATGTCGACGCCCGGCTTAGTCGCATCCGCCTCTTCCGTGGCGCGGATGACGATACGGGTCGCGTCGACCTGATCGATGATGCCGGCCCGGCGGGCCGCGATGGCGGCGCCGGAATCGCGGGCGACCACAGCCTCCATGCCGGTGCCCACGAACGGGGCGTCGGCGCGGACAAGCGGCACCGCCTGGCGCTGCATGTTCGAGCCCATGAGCGCGCGGTTGGCGTCGTCGTTCTCGAGGAAGGGGATCAAAGCCGCGGCGACCGAGACGAGCTGCTTCGGCGACACGTCCATGAGGTCGACGCGCTCAGGACCCACGACGATCACTTCGCCCGCGCGACGGCAGACCACGAGGTCCTCCGTGAGCTTGCGGTTCTCGTCCATCTGGGCGTTGGCCTGGGCGACGTAGTACTTCGCCTCCTCCATGGCCGAGAGATAGGCGACCTCGTCGGTGACCACGCCGTCGCGCACGCGGCGGAACGGGGTCTCGATGAAGCCGTACTTGTTGACCCGCGCGAAGGTGGCGAGGGAGTTGATCAGGCCGATGTTCGGGCCTTCCGGCGTCTCGATCGGGCAGATGCGGCCGTAATGCGTCGGGTGCACGTCGCGCACCTCGAAGCCGGCGCGCTCGCGGGTCAGACCGCCCGGGCCGAGGGCCGAGAGGCGGCGCTTGTGCGTCACCTCGGAGAGCGGGTTGGTCTGGTCCATGAACTGCGACAGCTGCGACGAGCCGAAGAACTCGCGCACGGCGGCGGCCGCGGGCTTCGCGTTGATCAGGTCCTGCGGCATCACCGTGTCGATATCGACCTGGCTCATGCGCTCGCGGATGGCACGCTCCATGCGCAGGAGGCCCAGACGGTACTGGTTCTCCATGAGCTCGCCCACCGAGCGGACGCGGCGGTTGCCGAGGTGGTCGATGTCGTCGACCTCGCCCTTGCCGTCGCGCAGCTCCACGAGCGCCTTGACCACCGCCAGCATGTCCTCCTTGCGCAGCGTGCGCACGGTGTCGGCGGCGTCGAGGTCGAGGCGCATGTTCATCTTCACGCGGCCGACCGCCGAGAGGTCGTAGCGCTCGGAATCGAAGAACAGCGAGTGGAACATCGCCTCGGCGGTGTCGAGGGTCGGCGGCTCGCCCGGGCGCATGACCCGGTAGATGTCGAACAGCGCACCCTCGCGGCCGGAATTCTTGTCCACCGCCAGGGTGTTGCGGATGTAGGGACCGACATTGACGTGGTCGATGTCGAGTACCGGCAGCTCGGTGATGCCGACATCCTCCAGGCTCTTCAGGAGCTTGTCAGTGATCTCCTCACCGGCCTCGGCCCAGATCTCGCCGGTGTGGGCGTTGACCAGATCCTCGGCGATGTACTGGCCGACGAGATCCTCGTCGGTCGCCTTGAGGAACTTGGTCCCCTTCTCGGTGATCTGGCGGGCGTTGCGGGCGTTGAGCTTCTTGCCGGCCTCGAGCACGACCTCGCCGGAATCGGCGTCGATCAGGTCGACCGTGGCCTTCATGCCCTTCATGCGCTCGGCATCGAACGGCACGCGCCAGTCGGCGCCGTCCCGGTCGTAGGCGACGCGGTTGTAGAAGGTCGACAGGATCTCCTCGCCGTCGAGGCCCAGCGCGTAGAGCAGCGACGTCGCCGGCAGCTTGCGCTTCCGGTCGATGCGGACGTGCACGATGTCCTTGGCGTCGAACTCGACGTCGAGCCAGGAGCCCCGGTACGGGATGATGCGGGCGGCGAACAGGAGCTTGCCCGACGAGTGGGTCTTGCCCTTGTCGTGGTCGAAGAACACGCCCGGCGAGCGGTGCATCTGCGAGACGATGACGCGCTCGGTGCCGTTGACGATGAAGGTGCCGTTCTCCGTCATCAGGGGCATGTCGCCCATGTAGACGTCCTGCTCCTTGATGTCCTTGACCGACTTGGCCTGGGTGTCGGGATCGACATCGAACACGATGAGGCGGAGCGTGACCTTCAGCGGCGCCGCGAAGGTGATGCCGCGCTGGCGGCACTCGTCCACGTCGTACTTGGGCGCCTCGAAGGTGTAGCGCACGAATTCCAGGAGGGCCGTGGAGGCGAAGTCGGAGATCGGGAAGACCGACTTGAACACGCTCTGCAGCCCCTCGTCGCCGCGCCCGCCTTCGGGCTCGTCGACCATCAGGAACTGGTCGTAGGACGCCTTCTGAACCTCGATGAGGTTCGGCATCTCGGCAACTTCCTTGATCTTGCCGAAGAACTTCCGAATGCGCTTGCGACCGACCAGCGTGTTGGCCATGTGACCTCGCTCCTACCCGCGTGCCTCGCGCCCGGGGAAGCGCTCCCGTGAAGGGGCCTCCCGCGCCGGGCCGTGACGCGCGCCCCGCCGAGCCGCGCCACCGAACCGAATCTCTCTCAATCGGCCCCGCCCGGGACCGTCCGCCGAAGCGGCCTAAAGCCCGCGGGCGCAGCACCCGCGGGCTCCAGTCACGACAGGCCCGAGACGGGCCTGCGTGGGGTGATGGGCCGGGGCCGGCCCATCGTCGACTTACTTGAGCTCGACCTTGGCGCCGGCCTTCTCGAGCTGGGCCTTGAGCTTCTCGGCCTCGTCCTTGGCGACGCCTTCCTTGACCGGCTTCGGCGCGCCCTCGACGAGGTCCTTGGCTTCCTTGAGGCCGAGGCCGGTGATCGCGCGGACCTCCTTGATGACCTCGATCTTCTTGTCGCCGGCGGCGGCGAGGACGACCGTGAACTCGGTCTGCTCCTCGACGGCGGCCGCGGCGCCACCGGCAGCCGGACCGGCGGCGACGGCGACGGCAGCGGCGGCCGAGACGCCCCACTTCTCTTCGAGCATCTTGGCCAGGTCAGCGGCCTCGAGCACGGTCAGCGAGGACAAGTCGTCGACGAGCTTGGCAAGATCAGCCATTTTGAATTCCTCTCAGATATCGGTTCGAACGGGTGGTTTTTGAAGGGCCTCAGGCGGCCTCGTCCTTGGTGGCATAGGCCCCGAACACGCGGGCGAGCTTCGCCGCCGGCGCATTGACGACCTGAGCGATCTTCGTCGCGGGCGCCTGCACGAGGCCCACGATCTTGGCGCGCAGTTCGTCGAGGGACGGGAGCGAGGCGAGGGCCTTCACGCCGTCCGGGTTCAGGGTTGTCGTGCCCATCGCGCCGCCGAGAATCACGAGCTTGTCGTTCGTCTTGGCGAAATCCACCGCGACCTTGGCGGCTGCGACCGGATCGCCCGAATAGGCGAGCAGGGTCGGGCCCTTCAGGAGCGGCTTGATGGAGGCGACGTCCGTACCATCGAGTGCGATGCCGGCGAGGCTGTTCTTGGCGACCTTCACGGTGGCGCCGGCCTGCTTCATCTGCGAGCGCAGCTTCTGCATGTCGGCGACCGTGAGGCCCTTGTAGTGGGCCACGACGACGACGGCGCTCTGATTGAACACGCCGTTGAGCGTCGAGACGAGGTCAGCTTTAGCTGTCCGGTCCACTGGGCTCTCTCCGGTTGGCGGGACCCGGAATCGGGCCCGCCGGTTGCACATGCCGCCCGGACGTGGTCTCGGCCTTCGAAAGACCGGGAACGTCCGAACGACGCTTCGCGGCCCTGTCCCCGCACGTACCCTTGAGGGGCCGCTTCGGGTGAGTTGGTTCAAACCGATACCCCTCCGCGGCCTGGGCCGTGGCGAGGCGTTTCGAATTCGGTCTTCCCCGTCTGTGCAGGCTGGTGGATTAAGCCGGCGAACCGGCACCTGCAGTCTCGGACAGGACATGGCCGGACGAGGCTCCGCGGGGCGTGGTGCCCTCTGGATCCTGCCGGCCAGTGCCACCCGGTTGCCCGGGCGACATTTCGAGCGGAAACCGGCCAATCGGCCGTTTCCTTCCGTAAGGATGAAATGCGTGAGGCGCGGTGTATAGAGCCTAGCAAGCCGCCTGCCAAGGGCCGAAGCGCGACTTTTCCGCCGCAGGCAAGGGCTAGCGGAGGAGCCTTGCCGCGATTGCATCGCTCGGCGGGTCGTCGGATCCAGGCTACGCCGCCTCGCGCTCGGGGACCAGCTTGCGCCGGGCCGCCTCCCACCAGCTCCGGTCGCGGGCCGCCTTCGCCTCCGCGGCCTTGGCGGCATAGAAAGAGGCGTTGTGCTCGCCGCGCAGGGCCTCGCGGGTGAAGCGGATCAGGTGGTGGGCCACGAAGCCCATGTTGAACACCGCCTCGATCTGCCCCCGCTTCAGCGCGTAGCCGGCCGCGCTCCAGAACGGCTTGCGGTAGTCGGAGAAGATTCCGACCCGGGTGATGATATTGAAGCCGAGGATCAACCCGCGCCGCAAGTTGGTGAAGGTCAGCTTGCCGGCGGGCGGCGTGGTGATCCGGTTCGGATAGGTCACCGCGCACTGGTGCTTGAAGCGCTCGAAGATCTTGTCCGGCTCGTAGGCATGCGCGATCGCCCGGCGCCAGCTCTTCACCACCGAATCGTGCGGGCGCTTGAACAGGACGTTCGACTCCAGGCTGGCATCGTGGAGGAGCCGGCCCTCACGCTCCAGCCGGTCCCAGAGCGGGGTCTTGGGCAGGGCCTGGAGCAGGTTGATGGTCAGCACCGGGATCGCCGACCGGTCGATGAAGTCGATCAGGTTCTGCTCGGACTTGTCGGTGTCGGAGTCGAGGCCCAGGATGATGCCCGAGGTCACCTCGAGCCCGTAGGAGTTGAGGGTCTCGATCGCCTCGTACATCGGCACGGCCGCGTTGTGGGTCTTGTCGATGCCCTTGAGGGCTTCTGCCTCCGGCGTCTCGATGCCGACGAACACCGTCATGAAGTTCGCCTGCCGCATCAGCTCGAGGATCTCGGGCTGCTTGGCCATGTTCAGCGTCGCCTCGCAGGCGAACTGGAGCGGGTAGTTGTTCTTCTTCTGCCAGGCCACGAGGTGCGGCAGCATCTCGCGGGTCGCCTTGCGGTTGGCGATGAAGTTGTCGTCGACGAAGTAGACCACCGCCGGGTGGCCCGGCTGGCTGATGATGGCGTCGAGTTCGGCGCACATCTGCTCGGGGCTCTTCAGCCGCGGCTGGCGGCCATAGAGCTGCGGGATGTCGCAGAATTCGCACCGATAGGGGCAGCCCGAGGAGAATTGCAGGGAGCCGATCAGGTAGCGCTTGAGCGGCGCCGCCTCGTAGGCCGGGGCCGGGAAATCCGCCAGCGCGAGGCGGTCCTTCGTCTCCAGCAGCACCTGGGCGGGCGGCGGGGTCAGGTCGGCGTCGAGGCGCGCGACGAGCTGGTCGGTGGCATCGCCGATCTCGCCGACATGGAGGTAGTCGAAATCGCCGTACTTCTCCGGGGCGCCGGAGACCGAGGGGCCGCCCAGCACCGTCACCTTGCCGGCCGCGCGGGCGCGGTCGCGGATGTCGTGGATCTGCGGTTCCTGGATGTGCATCCCGGAGACGAACACCGCATCGGCCCAGGCGAAGTCGGCCGGGCTCGCACGGCGGATATTCTCATCGATGAACCGGCATTCCCACGCATCCGGCATATAGGCCGCGATCAGCAGCAGCCCCTGGGGCGGCATGAACGCCTTCACCCCGCCCATCAGCGGGTAGGCGTGGGAGAACGTCCCGAAGGACGGCGTGTAGGCGGGGAAGACGCACAGGATGCGTCGCTTGGAGGTGACCGTCAGGGTGCATCGCATGGTGGCCTATCTAGCACAGCCGCGCGCGTTGGCGCCCCCCTCTGGGGTTGAGAAAGGCGTGAGGAAGAGTGGTGCTGCTTGGCGGCGATTCTTGTGCTGGGTCCCGGGTCGCATTCCGCTGGCGCTGCATGCGCCCGGGAAAGGGTAGACGTTTCATCCTGCACCACCCCTTTCCCGGACAGGTGGAGCGAAGCGGAACCTGATCCGGGACCCAGCACACGACGCGCCGCGCAGTGGCTCATCGGCTCAGATCATCATACAGATCCCGCCACACCGGATTGAATTCCTCGATCAGCGCGAGCTTCCAAGCCCGTCGCCACCGCTTGATCGCATATTCCCGCACCCGCGCATCGATGATCCGCGGGTAAGCCTCATACCAGACCAGCATGGTCACACCGTAATCCCGGGTGAAGCCCGGCATGACGCCCGTGCGGTGTTCCCAAACGCGCCGCGCGAGATCCGTGGTCGAGCCCGTGTACAGCGTCCCATTTCGCCGACTCGCGAGCATGTAGACGTGGGAAATTCGCTCCATCGCCGCCCCGCCACGGAAAAAAAACGCCCGGCCGTTTCCGGCCGGGCGCTCCGCAGCGTGGACTATGAGCCTTGCCTCAGGCGGTCAGGACCGTGTTCGGCTCGACCTTCACGCCCGGGCCCATCGTCGAGGTGACGGCGATGCGCTGGACGTAGGTGCCCTTGGCGCCCGCGGGCTTCGCCTTGGCGACGGCGTCCGCGAAGGCCTTGATGTTCTCGACGAGCTTGTCGGCGTCGAACGAGACCTTGCCGACGCCGGCATGGACGATACCGGCCTTCTCGACGCGAAACTCCACCGAGCCGCCCTTGGCGCCGGCGACGGCGCCCTTCACGTCCATGGTGACGGTGCCGACCTTCGGGTTCGGCATCAGGCCGCGCGGACCCAGCACCTTACCGAGACGGCCGACCAGCGGCATCATGTCGGGGGTCGCGATGCAGCGATCGAAGTCGATCTTGCCGCTCTGCACGATCTCCAGGAGATCCTCGGCGCCGACGATGTCGGCACCCGCGGCCTTGGCGTCGTCCGCCTTGGCGCCGCGGGCGAAGACCGCGACCCGGACCGTCCGGCCGGAGCCGTTCGGCAGATTGCAGACGCCGCGGACCATCTGGTCGGCGTGACGGGGGTCGACGCCGAGATTCATCGAGACCTCGACGGTCTCGTCGAACTTCGCGGTCGCCCGCTCCTTCACCAGCTTGATCGCCTCGTCGAGGGGATAGAGCTTGGTGACCTCGATGCCCTCGCGGGCGGCGCGGATGCGCTTGCCTTCCTTAGCCATGATGTCCTCCCTCAGGCCGTGACTTCGAGGCCCATGGCCCGGGCAGAGCCGCGGATCATGGCGACGGCCGACTCGATCGAGTCGCAGTTGAGGTCGGGCATCTTCTTCTCGGCGATCTCGCGGAGCTGCGCCTCGGAGATCTTGCCGACGGTCGGACCCTTGCCCGGGGTCTTGGAGCCGGAGGCCGGCTTCTTGCCGAGCTTCAGGCCGACGGCCTTCTTCAGGAAGAAGGTGACCGGGGGCTGCTTCATCTCGAAGGTGAAGGAGCGATCCTGATACGCGGTGATGATCACCGGGATCGGGGTGCCCTTCTCCATCTGCGCGGTCTTCGCGTTGAAGGCCTTGCAGAATTCCATGATGTTAAGGCCGCGCTGACCGAGCGCGGGACCGATCGGCGGCGACGGGTTCGCCGCGCCGGCCGGGACCTGAAGCTTCACGTAGCCCGTGATCTTCTTCGCCATGGGACTGCTCCCAATGAGGATCCGCCCCCACGCGGCCTGAAGCGCGGCGGGTCGGACGGTTGCAGGTCGCGGTGCGAGCCGTGGATCCCGGAGGCGAGGCCGGGCGGATCTCCCGCGGATGATGCCGCCTCCTTAAGAGGAGACGGCAAACGCGCGGCCGCCGCTCAGCGACGGCCGGAAGGACGGGGCGGCTTCAGCACCGCCAAATTCAAGAGGCTCAGGCCTTCTCGACCTGGGCGTATTCCAGCTCCACCGGAGTCGCGCGGCCGAAGATCGACACGGCCACCTTGAGGCGGGAGCGAGCATCGTCGATCTCCTCGACGGTGCCGTTGAAGCTAGCGAACGGGCCGTCGGCGACCCGGACGGTCTCGCCGATCTCGAAGGAGATCGAGGGCTTGGGCCGGTCGACACCCTCGGCCACCTGGCCCTTGATGCGCTCGGCCTCGGCATCGGGGATCGGCACCGGCTTCGACTTGTCGGCGCCGAGGAAGCCCGTGACCTTCGGGGTGTTCTTGATGAGGTGGTAGACCTCGTCGGTGAGGTCGCACTTCACCAGGACGTAGCCGGGGAAGAACTTGCGCTCGGCATCGACCTTCCGGCCACGGCGCACCTCCACGACCTTCTCGGTCGGGACCATCACCTCGTCGAACAGCTCGGTCAGCCCGCGCTGGGCCGCCTGATCCTTGATGGACTGGGCGACCTTGTTCTCGAAGTTCGAGTAGGCGTGGACGATGTACCAGCGCTTCGACACGGTTCCGTTCAACTCCGAAAAGTCCGCGGGGGGCTCCCCCATCGGCGGCGAGCCGCCCTCACACACCCAGAATTCAGACGCCCAGGATCAGGCCGACCAGGAAGCGCAGGGCCTGGTCCACCACCGTGAAGAACAGGCTCGCGGCGACGACCATCACGAAGACCATGATCGTGGTGATGGTGGTCTCCCGGCGGCTCGGCCACGTGACCTTGCGGGCCTCGTCGCGGACCTGCGCGAAGAACTCGCCCGGCGTGGCGCGCTTCTGCGGCGCCCGGGACGGCGTCGCCGGACGGGCCGGCGGCGGATTCACGGGACCGCGGGCTGCGCCGCGCACCAGGTCCACCTTCTTGGTCGCTTCGTTCGATGCCATGGCGCCAGTGTCTGTGCGTGTTCGGCCCCGAGGCAGAGACCGCATCCGGGAATGCGAATGTCGGCGCCGAGGACCCGGATGGGCCCGCACCGACGGTCGCTTCAGATCTCGGATTGCGCCCGCTCTAGCGCAACTCCCCCGGCTTGTCGACCGGGCCGGCGCTCGGGATCGGGCTGAATGTCTGGCAGGAGTGGAGGGACTCGAACCCGCAACCTCCGGTTTTGGAGACCGGCGCTCTGACCAGTTGAGCTACACTCCTAGCGCACCGCCCAATGCCCCATCGCGGCCCGGCTTGCAAGGGGGCGCGTGACCGATTCGAGGCGGCCGGCGCCGGATCGAATTCCGAGGAGCTTCAGGCGCGAGGAAACAGGGGCGGCGAGGCGGATCCGGTTTGGCATCGAGCCCGGCAGGCGCCGCGCAGCGACTCCGGGTGGAAATCGTCGCCGACACGACAACGCCGGCCCCCGTCGAGACGGAGACCGGCGCCGAAGAGGCGGAGCGGCAGGGCGCGCCGCTCCGGACCGGATCTCAATCGTTGATGGCGGCGACGACGCCGGCACCGACGGTGCGGCCGCCCTCGCGGATGGCGAAGCGCAGCTTCTCCTCCATGGCCACCGGCACGATCAGCGCCACGTCCATGGTCACGTTGTCGCCTGGCATCACCATCTCGGTGCCCTCCGG
>NZ_JBFUGA010000061.1:0-37259 GCF_056403155.1 Methylobacterium sp. P3_A11 | reverse complement strand
GGGCGCCTCCTCGGCGAAGGCCGGCAGGCGCGGCAGCAGCAGCGCGCCGGCGAGGCCGAGCCCGAGGACGGCCCCGAGGAGCGGGCGGATTCGATCGCGACGAGCCATTCTGTCCTCCTGCCGGAATCTGACAGGGTGTTCGCCCCGTGGCCCGATCCGGTTACGCGGGCGGGACGCCGCATTGCGGTCACGCCCGCATGGGTCTACGCACCGGCAACAGATCGACCTCCGCGCGCGCAGGATCCGTCCCGTGACCATGGCCCCCGAACCGAACTCCTTCCGCACCGGCCCCGACGAGCGCGGCCGCTTCGGCATTTTCGGCGGCCGGTTCGTCGCCGAGACGCTGATGCCGCTGATCCTGGAGCTGGAGGCCGCCTACGAGGCCGCCAAGGTCGACCCGGCCTTCGCGGCCGACATGGCCAGCTACGGCACCCACTATATCGGCCGGCCGAGCCCGCTCTACTACGCCGAGCGCCTGACCGAGCACCTGCGCGCCAAGGCGCCGTCCGGGCAGGGCGCCAAGGTCTATTTCAAGCGCGAGGAGCTGAACCATACCGGCTCCCACAAGGTGAACAACGTGCTGGGCCAGATCCTGCTGGCCCGCCGCATGGGCAAGCCGCGGATCATCGCCGAGACCGGCGCCGGCCAGCACGGCGTCGCCACCGCGACGCTCTGCGCCCGCTTCGGCCTCAAGTGCGTAGTCTACATGGGCGCGGTCGACGTCGCCCGGCAGGCCCCCAACGTCTTCCGGATGAAGATGCTCGGCGCCGAGGTGATCCCGGTGGAATCCGGCACCAAAACCCTCAAGGACGCGATGAACGAGGCCCTGCGCGACTGGGTCACCAACGTCGCCGACACGTTCTACTGCATCGGAACCGTCGCCGGGCCGCACCCGTATCCGGCCATGGTGCGCGACTTCCAGTCGGTGATCGGGCGCGAGACCCGGGAGCAGATGATCGCCCAGGAGGGCCGCCTCCCGGATTCGCTGGTCGCCTGCATCGGCGGCGGCTCCAACGCCATGGGCCTGTTCCACCCGTTCCTGGACGACCGCGAGGTCGAGATCTTCGGGGTCGAGGCGGCGGGGCACGGGGTTCATTCCGGCCTGCATGCGGCCTCGCTCACCGGCGGCAAACCTGGGGTTCTGCACGGCAACCGCACCTACCTTCTGATGGATGCGGACGGGCAGATCGCCGACGCGCACTCGATCTCGGCCGGGCTCGACTATCCCGGCATCGGGCCGGAGCACGCGTGGCTGCACGAGTCGGGCCGGGTCACCTACATCTCGGCGACGGACACGGAAGCCCTCGAGGCGTTCAAGCTCTGCTCGATGCTGGAGGGCATCATCCCCGCCCTGGAACCCGCCCACGCGCTGGCCCGGGTGATTGATCTGGCCCCGCAGCGCCCGACCGACCACCTGATGGTGATCAATCTCTGCGGCCGCGGCGACAAGGACATCCCGCAGGTGGCGGAGATCTTCGGGACGAAGCTCTGAAGGCGGCTCAGGCCTCGGTCGGGCCGTCGTTCCGCCACCGAGGCGTCATCGGGCCTCGACGTCTGTGAGCGGTGCGGCGTTGCCCGCGCGGATCAGCGGGAGCCGGAGCGGCCGGGCAGGGGCGGGGCCGTCCGGACATTGAGACCAGCGGCCACCCTCGCGCGGACCGGGCCGCAGGCCGGCCCGTTCGAGAAAGGCGTCCGGCGAACGGCCGACCGGCGGAGGGAGAATCCGCCACCGCCTCACCGCACCGTCACCTGATCCTTGATTCGCTCGTACACCGTCCGGCTGAGTACCCGCTTCGACAGCAGTTGATCCACCGACGCGTAGGGGCGCTTGGCAATGATCGCCCGGCCGATGGCGCCCCCGCCCCGTAGGCGATTCAGCTCCGCCACCGAGGCGGTGTTCAGATCGACGACCGCCAAGGCCCGGGGGCCGGCGCTGTCCTCCGCCCTGTCGACCTCGGCCTGACCGGCCGATTCCGCGCCCTCCGGCTGAGCCTGCGTCTCCGGCGGGATCGACGGAACGTCGGGAGCGGCCTGGGCGTCGGACGGCATCTGAGCCGGGCTGGCGGGGGGCTGGATGGTGCGGACCGGGGCCGCCGGCTCGCGCGCGGGCTCGTCAGGCACGGGCGGAGGCGGGGAAGGCGTCGGCTCTGCCGGCGGCAACGGAGCCGACGGGACCGTCGATGGGGCGGGCCGAGTCGCCGGTCCGGGCATCGGGCCAGGCAACAGGAATTGCACCACTGCCGCGAGTATGCCGGCAATGATGAGCAAGACCGAAATTCTGAGGATTGCAGGACCGCTGAGCACGCACCACTCGACGAGGATTAAAACTAAATGCCGCTACAGTTAATGCTGTCCTTGCGTAACGTCCAACCGGCCCCTGAAACCCGGCGGGAGATCCCCAGGGGATGACGGAGCGGGCACCGCGTCTCGGTGGGGAAGCCCGTGAGCGCCTGAGCGGGCGCCTCGGAGCCCTGCGCTACCTGCCGACCCTGTTCCGGGAGATCGCCGCCGCCAGCCCCCGCCTCCTCGCGGCGAGCCTGTCCCTGCGCCTCGTGGCGGCCTGCCTGCCGGTCCTGATGCTGTATCTCGCCAAGCTGATCCTCGACGGGATCGTGGCCGAGCATGCCCGGCCGGTCCCGGAGACAGGGCCGGCGGACTGGCTCGCCGATCCCAGCCGGGCGCGGCTCGCCGGGCTGGTCCTGGCCGAGTTCGGCCTCGCCCTGGTCTCGGACCTCACCGGCCGCCTCGCGGCCCTCACCGAAACCCTGATCGGCGACCTCTACGCCAACGCCGCCTCCCTGCGGCTGATGGCGCATGCCGCCGCCCTGGACCTCGCGCAGTTCGAGGACAGCGCCCAGCAGGACCGGCTGGAGCGGGCGCGGCGGCAGGTCAGCGGCCGAACCGGTCTCATCGGCACGGTGTTCGGCCAGGCGCAGGGGCTCCTAACCCTCGCCACCCTGGCGGCCGGGGTGGCGGCCTTCACCCCCTGGCTGGTGGTGCTGATCGCTGCCGCCCTGGTGCCCGCGGTCCTCAACGAGTGGCACTTCACGAAGGCCGGCTACCGCCTCGCCTGGATCCGCAGCCCGGAGCGCCGACGGATCGACTACCTGCGCTACCTCGGCGCCAGCGTCGAGACCGCCAAGGAGATCAAGCTCTTCGGCCTCTCGGATTATTTGACCGACCTCTACGGGACGGCGGCGCGCCGGCTGCTCGCCGAGAACCGGGGCCTCGCCACCGCCCGGGCCGGCTGGGGCTTCGCCTTTACGAGCCTCGGAACCCTCGCCTACTACGCCGCCTACGCGGTGATCGTCTGGCGGACGGTGGCGGGCGGGTTCTCGGTGGGCGACCTCGCCTTCCTGGCGGGCGCCTTCCAGCGCCTGCGCGGCGGCCTGGAGGGCCTGCTCCTCGGGGTGACCCAGATTACCGGACAGGCCCAGTATCTCGACGATTTCTACTCCTTCTTCGCGATCCGGCCGCAGATCCGCTCTCCGGCGCGGCCCGTGCCGGTGCCGGATCCGATCCGCGAGGGGCTGGTCTTCGAGGCGGTCGGCTACCGCTATCCCGGCACGGAGACCTGGGCGCTGCGCGGCCTGTCCTTCGCGGTGCGGGCCGGCGAGACCGTGGCGCTGGTCGGTGGCAACGGCGCCGGCAAGACCACGATCGTCAAGCTGATGACCCGGCTCTACGACCCGCACGAGGGGCGCGTACTCCTCGACGGCGTGCCGCTCCCGGCCTACGACCTCGATGCGCTGCGGGCGCGGATCGGGGCGATCTTCCAGGATTTCGTCCGGTTCGACCTCACCGCGGGCGAGAACGTCGCGGTCGGCCGCATCGAGGCCGCCGGGGACGCCGACCGCATCGCGGCCGCGGCGGTCCGGGGGCTCGCCGCCCCGGTGATCGCGCGCCTGCCCGAGGGCTACGCCCAGCCGTTGGGCAAGCGCTTCGCGGGCGGCCTCGACCTGTCGGGGGGCGAGTGGCAGAAGGTCGCGCTGTCCCGGGCCTACATGCGCGAGGCCGACATCCTGATCCTCGACGAGCCGACGGCGGCCCTCGATGCCCGGGCCGAGCACGACGTCTTCGCGCGGTTCCGGGAGCTGTCGGCGGGACGGACGGCGGTGCTGATCTCGCACCGGTTCTCCACGGTGCGCATGGCCGACCGCATCCTGGTCCTGGAGGGTGGCCGGCTTCTGGAGGAGGGGAGCCACGCCGCCCTGATGGCGCGGGGCGGGCGCTACGCCGAGCTGTTCGCCCTGCAGGCGGAGGGCTACCGGTAGGCCCGGCCCCGCGGCGGCGCTCCCGGCGCCGTGCACACATTGCCCGATTCCCACAGCCTGCTATCTGCGGCGGGCTGAACCGAGGTTGTCCATGCGCCTGCGCCTCCTGCATCTCCTGACGGCCGGTCTCGTCGTCTCCGCCTGGGGCGCCCGGGCGGCCCCACCCGCCGCGCCCGAGCCGGAGGCCAAGCCGCAGGCCTCGGCCCCGGCCCCCGAGATCGTCCTGGCCAATCACCGGGCGGTCTACGACCTGTCCCTCGCCGAGGGGGGCGGCACGCGCGCGGTGGAGAGCGCCCGCGGCCGCATCGTCATCGACTTCCGGGGCGATGCCTGCCGCGGCTACACGATGCTGACCCGGCAGGTGACGGAACTGTCCTCCGGCGAGACCGGCACGCGCCTGTCCGACATGCGCAGCACCACCTTCGAGGGCGGGCAGGGGCGCGAGTTCCGGTTCAAGACGACGACGCTCACCAACAACAAGCCCGCCGCCCCCGTGGACGGGACCGCCTCCGAGCAGGGCGACGCCGTGACGGTGAAGCTGAAGGGCGGCCCGAAGCCGTTCACCGTCGACGGCCCGGTGCTGTTCCCGAGCGAGCACATGCGCCGCCTGATCGAGGCGGCGCGGGCCGGCCAGTCGACCCTCTCGGTCAAGGTCTTCGACGGCTCCGACGACGGCCGGAAGATCTACGACACCTTCGCGGTGATCGGTCATACGGAGACCGGCCCGGCGCCGGCGAAGGACTCGTCCCGGGACAAGCCCCTGCGCGACGGGGCGCTCGCCGGCATGCCGCACTGGCCGGTGCGCCTCAGCTACTACACCGAGGGCGCCGGGGAGCGGACGCCGATCTACACCCTCGGCTTCGACCTCTACGAGAACGGCGTCAGCGGTGCGCTCAAGCTCGATTACGGCGATTTCGCCATCGTGGGCGACATGACCACCCTCGACATCGACGCGCAAGCGGGGCGGCCCGACGCGAAGGAAGCCGGCAAGGGCTGCACGCCCTGAGGGCACGCGGGACCGCTGCGACTCACGCCCATTCGTCGTCCGGGCGCGGCGACAGCCGGTGCCAGGCGGCGGCGATCCGCTCCGGCTTGACCCCGAGGGCGCCCGCACAGGCGAGGAGGACGTTCTCGTCGCCCATCACGTGGTCGAGGACCCCCACCAGGAAGGCGGGCTCGCCGACGCTCGCGCGCAGGGTCTCGGGGCCGAGCCCGCTCGCCGCCAGGAAGGGCAGGAGCCGGTCCTCCTCCGCCGTGATCCACAAAAGAACGTCCAGGGCGAGCCGTTCGGCGGACTCATCCCCTTGAAGAGGTTTGCCATTCATCAACATGTGAACGCTACAAAGGTGACGGAGGGGCTTCACGGCCCGCTAATCATGATCGGCGCGCACCGGGACATCGGATCATGAAGAAGACGGTGCTGATCGTCGAGGACAACGAGTTGAACATGAAGCTGTTCAACGATCTCCTTGAGGCGAACGGCTACGCGACCCTGAAGACCGCCCACGGCATCGAGGCGATCGAGCTGGCACGCGCGCATCATCCCGACCTGATCCTCATGGACATCCAGCTCCCCGAGGTCTCCGGCCTCGAGGTGACAAAATGGCTCAAGGAGGACGACGACCTCAAGAGCATCCCGGTCATCGCCATCACGGCCTTCGCCATGAAGGGCGACGAGGAGCGGATCCGCGAAGGCGGCTGCGAGGCCTACCTGTCGAAGCCCATCTCGGTCGCGAAGTTTTTGGCAACGGTTCGGGCGTATCTTGAACCGCGATGACACCGGCGAGGCGTGCCGTTGAACCGAACCTCCGATTGTGCCGGGTCGGGTGAGCGGTTCAATCGTCCGTCCCGTCCTGCCCGCTTGAGCCGATGCGGCTGCCCGGCGGTGGGCTCCCACGGCACAGGGTGCCCGGTCCGGGCCGCTCCACCGCGCCCTTACGAGGAAGCATGTCGGCCCGTGTCCTGATCGTCGACGACCTGTTCCCGAACGTGCGGCTTCTGGAAACGAAGCTCGGGCTGGAATATTTCGACACGCTCGCCGCCATGAACGGTCGGGACGCGATCGCGATCTGCGAGAAGGGCCTCTGCGACCTCGTCCTGCTCGACGTGATGATGCCCGGCATGGACGGGTTCGAGGTCTGCCGGCACCTCAAGAACAACCCCCTCACGGCCCACATCCCGGTGGTGATGGTCACGGCCCTCGACCAGCCGGCGGATCGCCTGCGCGGCCTCGACGCCGGGGCCGACGACTTCCTGACCAAGCCCGTGGACGACACCGCCCTGTTCACCCGGGTGCGCAGCCTCGTGCGCCTCAAGGCGGTGACGGACGAGTTGCGCCAGCGCGCGCTGGCCTCGCGGGAATTCGGCATCGGCGACCCCCTGGCGCTGGCCACCGCCGAGACCGGCCTCGATGCCCGGATCCTGCTGATCGAGGACCGCCCCGGCTCGGCCGAGCGCCTCGCCGGCGCCCTGCGCCAGCACCACACGGTCACGGTCGAGACCGACCCGCACGAGGCCCTGCGCCGCGCCGCCGAGGAGGCGTTCGACCTTGCCCTGGTGAGCCTCGACCTCGCGGAGTTCGACGGGCTGCGCCTGTGCAGCCAGCTCCGGTCCCTGGATCGGACCCGGGCGATGCCGCTGATCATGATCGCCGAGGAACATGACCGCGCCCGGGTGGTCCGCGGCCTCGATTTCGGCGTGCACGACTTCCTGATGCGCCCGGTCGACCGCAACGAGCTGATGGCCCGGGTCCGCACCCAGGTTAAGCGCAAGCGCTTCACGGATGCGCTGCGGGGGGCGATGCAGGCCTCGCTGCAGATGGCCGTGACCGATGCGCTGACCGGGCTGCACAACCGGCGCTACCTCGACAACCATCTCGGCGCGCTGTTCAGCGACGAGGCCACCCGTCGGGCACATCTCGCCGTGCTGATCCTCGACATCGACCACTTCAAGGGCATCAACGACAGCTTCGGCCACGAGGCCGGCGACGAGGTGCTGCGCGGCTTCGCCGAGCGCGTCCGCCAGCACACGCGGCCCATCGACATCGTGGCGCGCTACGGCGGCGAGGAGGTGGTGGTGATCCTGCCGGAGGCGGGGCTGGTCGAGGCGCAGAGCATCGCCGAGCGCATCCGCGAGCGGGTCGAGGCGGTGCCGTTCTCGGTGCAGGCCGCCACCCGGACGGTCCCGGTGACCGTCTCGATCGGCGTCGCCGTGCGCCACGGCGAGGATCTCGGTCCCGGCGACATGCTCCGGCGTGCCGACCTCGCCCTCTACCGGGCCAAGGCGGCGGGGCGGAACCGAGTCGAGTTGCAGGCCGCCTGACGCCTCACCAGCGCCGGTTCAGGCTGCCGCGGACGGCATGCGCGCCGGCCCGGCTCACCATCGAACCTGAATAGGCGACTCCCAGGGTCGAACCGGGTTCGATCCGCGCCTCCAGCGCCGCCGAGACCACGAGCGCGTCCCGGTCGATCGGGCTGCCCGCGATCGTGAACGGCCGCCTCCCCCGCGAACGCCATCAGCGCGCGCGGCACCACGTCCCCGAACGCCCGCCGGTAACCGATCAGCCCGCGGGCGTTCACCGGGACGTCGAGCCCGAGGCCCGCGAAGGACAGCGCCTCGTCGCCCACCGCGATCCCGCCCTGCGGGGCCGGCGCCGCGCCGACGGAGACCGTGGTGCCGGTCGCCGCCGCACCGTCCGCAGCCCCCAGAGCCGTGCCGTTCTCGATGGTGAGGGTGCCGGCCGAGACCACCGTGGAGTCCGCGTAGGGGCTCGCGCCGGAAAGGATCTGCGCGCCGCCGGCGAGCGTCAGGCCGCCGGTGCCGGCGATGCCGCCGCTGAAGCTGCCGGCGGCGCCGGAGACCGTGAGGGTCTTGGACCCGAGCGCAACGGTCCCGGCCTGGCCGGTGGCCGTGTCGGTGAAGGTGTTGATCGTTGCGCCCGCGGCGGTCACGCCGGCGACGTCGAAGGTGGCGCCGGTGTCGGGCGCCGCCCCGCTGGAGGCGGCGATCGAGCCGGCGCCGGCCGAGAAGATCGGCCTGTCCGCCATCGCGCGGCATGTCGGGCTGAGCCTGTTTCACTTCCGACGCCTGTTCCAGGCGGTGATGGGCGAGTCGCCCTCGGCTTAGAAGCCGCTCTGCGCCATCCTGGAGACCTATGCCCGCGTCAGCCTGGACTGGCTCCCGCGGTCGGGGGAAACGTTCCTGCCGGACGGGAACGGGGGCTACAAGGTCTACCATCAGGCGCCCTGGACCAGGGTGGGGCAGGCCCATGACCTCAGCGTGGTGCTCCCCCGCTCGCCTGATCCGAGAGGCGTCGCGGGGCGACAGAGAGCGGCCGTCCGGCCTCAGGCCGGTTGACACCACCCCCGCCATCGCCAACACCTCGCGCCCGCCGCCCCGCGCGGCGGATCCGGGAAGACTTGAGCACGATGGCGGTGACGCGCACCTACCTCGACTTCGAGAAGCCGGTAGCCGAGCTGGAGGCCAAGCTCGAGGAGCTGCGGGCGGTCGGCGCGCGCGACGGCGCGGTCTCCATCGCCGAGGAGGTCGGCCGGCTCGAGGCCAAGGCCGGCCAGGCGCTCGCCGAGATCTACGCCAATCTCACCCCCTGGCAGAAGACCCAGGTGGCCCGCCACCCGCAGCGGCCGCACTTCGTGGATTATTGCGGCGGGCTCATCACCGAGTTCACCCCGCTGGCCGGAGACCGCAGCTTCGGCGAGGATGCGGCGATCCTGGGCGGATTCGGGCGCTTCCGCGGTCGGCCGGTCCTGGTGCTCGGCCAGGAGAAGGGGGCTACCACCGAGGCGCGGCTGCGCCACAATTTCGGGATGGCCCGGCCCGAGGGCTACCGCAAGGCGGTGCGTCTCATGGAGACCGCCGACCGGTTCGGCCTGCCGGTCCTCGCCTTCGTGGATACGGCGGGCGCCTATCCGGGCATCGAGGCGGAGGAGCGCGGCCAGGCCGAGGCCATCGCCCGCTCCACCGAGGCCTGCCTCGCGCTGGGCGTGCCCAACGTCGCGCTGGTGATCGGGGAGGGCGGCTCGGGGGGCGCCATCGCGCTGGCCACCGCCAACCGCGTGCTGATGCTGGAGCACGCGATCTACGGGGTGATCTCTCCGGAGGGCGCCGCCTCGATCCTGTGGCGCGACCAGGGCCGCGCCTCCGACGCCGCCACCGCCATGAAGATCACCGCCCAGGACCTGCTGCGCCTCGGCGTCATCGACGCGATCGTCCCGGAGGCCACCGGCGGCGCCCATCGCGACCGCGAGGCGGCGATCCGGGCCGCGGGCGATGCCATCGCCGAGTCCCTCGCCCAGTTCGATGGCCTCACGGCCGACGAGATCCGTGACCGGCGCGCGGAGAAATTTCTCGCGATCGGCCGGAGCCTGTGAACGAGCCCGGGGCGACGGGGGGCCTGTTCGGCGCGATCGGGCGCCTGCTCGGCCGGCGCGACGCCCGGGAGCCCGGCCGGCACAACCACGTGTCGCTCGGCTGCAACTGCCAGATGGCACACGTGCTCAAGACCCTCGACCTGCGCCACTGGTCGGGGCCGCTGGACTGGATCTTCTCGATGCCCGGCATGGCCCGGGACTGCCTCGCGGACGACTTTTCCGCGCTCGTCGACCGCGCCCAGCTGGAGAGCATCCCGGAGGCCGAGCGGCGCGGCCCCGACATCTGGCGCGGGCGCCACCGCCTCTACCGCGAGCGGCACGGGCTCGAATGCGTCTTCAACCACCACGACCCGGCGGCCAACGATGCGGATTACGCCTTCCTGACCGAGGGCGTGCGCCGGATCCGCACGGCGCTCGACACGAAGGGTACCGACAACCGCCTGTGGATGATGACCCACCTCCACACGCCCCGGGACGTGATCGAGGCGATCGACGACCTGCTCGGGCAGCGGGCGAGCCGCAACCATCTGACCTTCCTGCAACTCGAGACCGGGCATCCGGCGGTGGCGGTGGTCGAGGCGACCGACCTCCGGCCCACCCTGCGCTGGCTCACCGTGCACACGCCCTCGGAGCCGGTCGGCCTGCGGCTCGCCGACCCGGCCGACGACGCCGCGCTGGTGGCGATCATCCGCGCCGAGGCGGCGCGGCGGCCGGTCCTGTTCGGCTGAGCGGGCGGCCCTCCGCGAGAGGCGGAATACAGACGATCCCGCCTGCGTCGTGGCTTCGGTACGGGCATTTCGGGCTTTTCCTTGACCCGTTCCGATGAATATCCTGGGATTCGCGTCGCGCAGAAGCGGTGCAGTGTTGCGCCCGCGTCCTTGCGGTAAGGAAGGCGCAAGCTTAACGAGCCTATTGGGTTGGGGAGTGGCACCCGACGCGGCCAGCAAGGCTCGCGGGCGCGCGTAAGACGATCGAGGTTCCCCATGACGGCGCGTCTCGCGACCGCGCGACTGCTGGCGGCGGCGTCCCTGCTGGCCCTGTCGCTCGCCGCCTGCCAGGATGGCTCCGGGATCAACGGCCCGAGCGCACGCAGCCTCGCGCCGATCGCCCCCCAGACGGTCGCCCTGATGCAGACCAAGGGGATGCAGCAATCCGACCCGATCCTGATCCGTGCCTACAAGAAGGAGGCGGAGATGGAGGTCTGGAAGCGGGGCGGCGACGGCCGCTACGCCCTGCTGAAGACCTACCCGATCTGCCGCTGGTCCGGCCAGCTCGGCCCCAAGACCCGGGAGGGCGACCGGCAGGCGCCGGAGGGGTTCTACACGATCACCCCGGGCCTGATGAATCCCAACTCTTCGTACTATCTCTCGTTCGATACCGGTTTCCCGAATGCCGTCGACCGGGCCAACGGGCGTACGGGCAAATACCTGATGGTGCACGGGACCTGCTCGTCGGCGGGATGCTTTGCCATGACCGACGCCACCATCGCGGAGATCTACGCCATCGCCCGCGAGGCCTTCGTCGGCGGCCAGCGCAGCTTCCAGTTCCAGTCCTACCCGTTCCGGATGACGGCCCAGAACATGGCCAAGTTCCGCAACGACCCGAACATCGGGTTCTGGCAGAACCTCAAGGAGGGGTCAGACTATTTCGAGGCCCTGGGCGAGGAGCCGAAGATCGGCCAGTGCGGCACCAAGTACGTGTTCGGCGGCGCCGATGCGGCGGCGGGCTCGTGCAAGCCGAAGGTCGATCCCCTGGTGGCCGAGAAGCGCGAGCGCGACGAGCGCGCCGTCGCCGAACTCGTCGCCAAGGGCACGCCGGCGGTGCGGGTGGTCTATCAGGACGGCGGCCAGAACCCCGTATTCCGTCCGCAGAACGCCAGCGCCTTCGCGAGCCTCGGCGGCACCGAGACGGTGGTGCCCTACGACGCCAAGGAATACGGCCGGCACAACCTCGGCGACGTGAGCCGCCCCGAGACCCTGGCTGCCGGTCCGCAGGAGATCGAGGTCGGCCCGAAGAGCCAGGCCGTGATGATGGCCGGCGCCGAGCCGGCGGCCCCGGCCCGGGCCGCGAAGGCCGACGGCAAGGCCCACGGGCTGCGGGAACCCGCGAAGCCGGCGTCCACGACGCTGATGGCGAATCGGGTCGAACCCGGCGCCCAGGTCGAGACCACGGCGGCCCTCGCCGAGAAGCCCGCCCGGATTGCGGTGGCGGATGCCGACGGCGACCCGAGCAGCTACCAGAAGCTGTTCGGCCAGCTCTTCCCCAAGGACAAGCCGGCCCCGGCCGCACCCGCGACCCCGGCCGTCGATGCCGCGGTCGTACCCGAGCCGGTGAAGCTCGCCCACGCCGCCGAGAAGGTGGCGCCGAAGGTGGTCGCTAAGGCCCACGCGGTAAAGACCGCCAAGGTGGAGGGTAAGGCAGACGGGAAGGGCGACGCGAAGGCGGACGCAAAGCCCGCCCTCCGGAAGGGCGAGCCCGAGGCCAGGAAACCCTGACCGCTCAGACCAGCGGCCGGTCGCGGTTCATCAGCCACAGGGCGTGGACCGTACCCGGCAGCCAGCCGAGGATCCACAGCAGGATGTTCAGCAGGAACTGCAGGCCGAAGCCTGTGGTGACGAGCACGGCGATCGGCGGGAAGAAGATCGCGAGCAGGATGCGGACGAGGCTGGACACAGGCACTCCGAGCGTGAAGTCGGCACGACCCGGCTCCAACGAAACACGATTTTATCCGTTCCCTGGGTCTACGCCGTCATTGCGGGGCCGCGCAGTGGACCCGGGACCCCGGATGCACGGTCCGTCCGGCGAGGCCCGGACGGACCGGCGGTGCCTTAGTTCTTGACCGGCGGGGTCGTGGCGGTCGGCACGTTCGCCGCCTGCTTCTCCGGATGCTTCACTTGGCTGTAGGCGACGTTGGAGAAGGTGCCGATCACCGCGGGCCAGCTCGGATTGGCGTATTGCGGGTCGTCACGGCCGACCTTGCAGAAGGCCGTGGTCAGGGCGTTGACGACGTCGTCGTCGGTGGCTCCCGTGTCGGCCGCCTTCACCTGCGGCACCAGCCGAACCAGCGTCGGCAYGAAGTCCTGCTGCTTCAGACCCGTGAGCGTGGCGCCGACCCCGATCCGCTCGAAGGCGGCCTTGAGCTTGTCCTGCTCGATCTCCGCACAGGGCGCGGTGCCGGCCAGCATGGTCTTGGTGGCGGCCCGGGCGTCGGAGGCCTTGTCGCCGGTCACCGGCGGGGCCTTGTTGCCCCAGGAATTACGGATGTAGTCGGTGACGTTCCGCACCTCGACATCGGTCATCTGCTGGCCGATCGCCACCATCGGGGCGAGCCCGCTCTGGGCGGCCAAGCCGCCATAGATCACGCGCAGGACCGTCTCGGGTCCCTCCGACATCACCGAGGTGTTGCCGGCGAGCGCCGGGACCGCACCCTCGATGCCCTTGCCGTCGGGCTGGTGGCAGGACGAGCAGTAGGTGAGGTAGGTGGAGGCACCGGGGGCATCCGCCTTGTCGAAGACCGCCAGATCCTTCGGCTTGTAGGTCTGCTTGGCCGGGACGGTGCGCAGATAGGCGACCATGGCCTTCAGGTCCTCCTCCTTCACCTTGGAGAGGGATTCCATGATGGTCTGGCGCATCGGGCCGGCGGCGACGCCGGGCCGGTTGCCCGGGGCGGTGCCGGTCTTGAGATAGGTCACCACTTGCTCGTCGGTCCAGGCGCCGATGCCCTGGTGACCGTCCGGGGTGATGTTGGGGGCGTACCAGCCGTCGATCACGCCGCCGCCGAAGCGGCCCGCGAAGCTCGAATTGCCGACGATCTTGTTCTCGTTGTGACACATGGCGCAGTGGCCGAGCCCCTCGACGAGGTAGGCGCCGCGGTTCACCTCGGCGCTGGCGTTGGGGTCGGGCTTGAAGCGCTCCTCGGTGAAGAAGGCGGTCCGCCACGTCACCAGCGCGGTGCGCACGCTGAACGGGAACGGGATCTGGCTCTCCTGGCGCTTCTCGCTCACCGCCGGGATCGACTGCAGGTAGGCCCAGATCGCCTTGGTGTCCTCGTCGGTGACCTTGGTGTACCAACCGAACGGGAAGGCCGGGTACAGGTAGCCGACATGCTTGCTGTAGCCCTGACGGAAGGACTTCTCGAAGTCGGCATAGGAGTAGTCGCCGAGTCCGGTCTCCTTGTCGGGGGTCAGATTGGGGGTCATGATCACGCCGAAGGGCATGTTCAGCGCGTAGTTGCCGGCGAGGTACTTGCCGCCGGGCGCCGTGTGACAGGCCGCGCAATCGCCCATGGTGACGAGGTACTTGCCGCGCTCGATCTGGTCGGGGGAGCCGTCCTGCGCCAGGGCGGGCGCGGCCAGGAACAGGCCTGCCAGGATCGGGGTCGAGGCCCAGCCGGAGAGGCGGGCATTCGTGCGCTTCATGGCAACCTCTCCCGAACGGACTTTAGAGTTCTTTCAATCAGATGACGCGCGTGAACGCGGCCGTTCGCGGCGATGTTCCGGTCTGCGCCGGGCTGCGGCGTTGTGCCGTGGCCGCCCGGAACCGCAAAACGAGGTCGGCGAGATGCGCGACGAGCCCGGCGAGCAGGAAGCCGGCGACCGCGATCCAGCCGGACCCCGCCAGCGCCGCCCGCAGGGCCAGCATCAGCGCGGCACCGGAGGCGAGGTTGGCCAGCAGGGCGGGCAGTGACGGGCCGCTCCGGCGGCAGAGCCATGCGAGGAGGAGCGCCTCCCCGGCGACGAGCAGCAGGATCCCGTCGACGATCCGGCCGGAGGCGAACAGGGCGGCGAACAGCCCGTCCATCAGGCGGGCTGCCCGAAGGGCGCGTTGAGGCGCACGATCCGCAGGTTCAGGCAGGCGGCGACGCTGACCCAGGCGAGGTAGGGCAGGTTCAGGAGCCCGGCCGCGCCGGACACGCGGCCGGTGACCAGCACCAGCACGGCGATGGACAGCCACAGGGCCGCGACCTCGGCCAGCGCCCAGTCGGGCCGGCGGAAGCGGAAGAACAGGACGCTCCAGGCGATGTTGAGCACGCCGTTCACCCCGTAGGCGGCGAGCAGCGCGTCCCGGGCGGCCGGGTCGGGATCGCCGGTCCAGGCCAGCACCCCGGCGGTCGCGGTGAGCGCGAAGATCACGGTCCAGACCGGTCCGAACGCCCAGTCCGGCGGCTTCCAGGCGGGTACGCGCAGGCGCCGATACCAGCCGTCCGTGGTGGTCGCGACGGCGCCGGCCACGGCCACAAGCACGGCGGCCACGGCCGCGACCGCGGGCGGCCCCCAGCCGGCGCCGAGGGAGACACTCACGGCGAGACCCAGCGGAACAGGTGGGCAAGGTCCTTGAAGAAGATCCGCGCGTGGGCGGCGGGCTTCGCCCGGACCAGCTCCTTGTTCATGTAGCTGTCCCAGGTGAGCTGCTGGACGTCCTTGTCCCGGCAGATCGAGACGAAGCGTTCGCGCAGGCCGTCGCTGCGGTACCAGACCCACTGCATCATCCCGAGAATCCAGAACACGCGCCCGTGCAGCCTCATGAACTGCTTGCGCGCACCCGCGAGGGCGCGGGCCTCGCCGGTCCGCAGGAAGGCGGCGGCCGCCTCAGCCGAGAGGCGGCCGCCGAGCATCGCGTAGTAGATCCCCTCGCCGGAGGCCGGGGCGACCACGCCGGCGGCGTCGCCGGCGAGCAGCACGTCCCGGCCGTTGTCCCAGCGCTTCAGGGGCTTGAGGGGCAGCGGAGCGCCCTCGCGGCGCAGGGTCTCGGCCCCGTCGAGGCCGGTCGCCGCGCGCAAGGCCCGGATCGACGAGCGGAGGGAAAAACCCTTCCGGGCGCTGCCGGTGCCGATGCTCAGTGTGTCCCCGTGGGGGAAGATCCAGCTGTAGAAATCCGGCGAGTGGCGGCCCTGGTAGTAGACGTCACAGCGGGTCGCATCGACGGAGGCGGCCCCTGGAGCGCCGGCCTCCGGCACCCGGAGGATCTCGTGATAGGCGAAGACCTGCCGCATCTTGGCGTGACCCGGCACCTCCGCCCGGCCGACCGGCGAGCAGGCGCCGTCGGCGCCGATGACGAGGCGCGCCCGCACGGCGTCGCGGACGAGATCTGCGCCGGCGCCGGTGGTGAAGTGGACGCGCGGCGGCCCGTCATCCGGCCGGGTGATCCGGTCGTAGGCGGCGGCGCGCAGATCGGCGCCCGCCTCCTCCGCCCGGGCGCGCAGCCACGGATCGAAGGATTCCCGGTCGACCATGCCGACGAAGCCCTCGCCCACCGGCATGTCGACGGCCTTCCCGCTCGGCGCCACCATCCGGGCGGCGCGGATCTTGGCGACGAGGAGCGAATCGGGGATGGCGAAATCGCGGATCAGCCGCGGCGGGATCGCGCCGCCGCAGGGCTTGATCCGGCCCGGCTTGTCGAGGAGCAGCACCGTATGGCCGGCGCGGGCGAGGTCGGTCGCCGCAGTGGCGCCGGCCGGGCCGCCGCCGACCACAACGACGTCGTACATCGCTTCGCCGTCGGCATCATCCAACCGGGCCATGGCCTCACCTCGCGCTGAAGGCAGGATCGAGCGACACCCTGTCGGGTGCCGGAGCGGGTTCGAGGCGCGCCGCCAGGGCGACCGCGACGAGGAACAGCACGCCCTCCGCGGCGAACACCGCCGCGTAGGCCTGGACGGGCTCGGCCGTGACGAGCCGGACGGCGTCCACCGCCACCGCGCCCAGGAATCCGCCGGCGCCGAAGGCGATGCCCTGCGCGGCGCCCCAGACGCCCATGCGGGTGCCGCGCTCCCGCGCGTCGCCGCGGCCGGCCAGCGCCATCATCGAGCCGATGGCGGCGACCGCGTAGGCGCCGTTGGCGACCCCGAGGGCGAAGACCGTCTCCCGCAGCGGGAAGTCCGAGCCGCCCGCCGCACCGCTCGCCAGGGCGAACAGGGCCGCCGCCGAGCCGGCGCAGCCGATTCCGATCCAGAGCCGCAGGGAGGCGAGGGGGGTGCCGCGGGCGGCGAGCGTCACTGCCGCCACGAGCAGCATACCGGCGAGCACGCCGCCGTGCTGGAGCCCGGCGAGCTTCGTTGTGGCGCCCGGACTCATCGCGAAGACGAGACCGGCATAGGGCTCCAGGATCAGTTCCTGGGCACTGTAGGCCAGCATCGAGACGAAGACGAAGACCGTGAAGGTGCGGGCGACGGGATCGGCGAGGACGTGAGCCAGCACCGCGAAGAACGGCCGCCGCGCCGCTTCGGGCTCCGGGACGCGAGCCGGCAGGCGGCGCTCGACGCCGGCCACCGCCAGGGCGGCGATGCCGAAGGCGATGAGCGAGACGGTGCCCGACACCGCCACGAGCCGGAGGCCGGAGAACGGATCGAGGAAGTGGCCGGCGAGCGGCGCCGTAACGGCGAAGCCGACGATCATCATCACCCAGACGATGGTGGCGGCCGCCCCCCGCCGGGCCGGCGCGACGCCCCCCGACAGCAGAACCAGGAGCGAGGTTCCCGCTGCCCCGACCCCGATCCCGACACACAGGAAGGAGAGGGCGGCCAGCGCCAGCCCGAGGACGAGACTCTCCGCGGCGAGGGCGGTCCCGCAGGCCGCCCCGAACCCGCCGAGGCAGAGCGCGGCCATTCCGCCGACGATCCAGGCGGTGCGCCGGCCGCTCCGGTCCGAGCCGTAGCCCCAGCGCGGGCGGAGCACCTGCACGGCGTAGTGCAGGGCGACCAGCAGGCCCGGCACGAAGGCGGGCAGGGCGAGTTCGACGACCATCACCCGGTTGAGGGTGGCGGTCATCAGCACGACGACGCTGCCCAGCGCGGTCTGGACGAGACCCAGGCGGACGATCTGGGGCCAGCCGAGCTCCGCGGACGGGAACGGGAGGGCGCCCGTCATGGGCGCGCGGGCCTCGGACCCCATCACGCCCCTCCCACCAGCGGCCGCAGGGCGAAGGCCGCCACCAGCATGCCGAGGACGTAGAGCGTGGTGCCGGTGCCGTTGTACCACGCGGCTCGCTCCCGGGGGCTGCCGAGGAACCGGACCATCAGAGCGAGCTGGCCGGCGAGCAGCACCGCCACGATCCCGGCATGCCAGTACCGCTCCCAACCGACGAGAAGGGCGATCACCACCACCTGCGGAACCGCCATGACCAGGCAGGCGAAGCGCGCGGCGCGCTCGGAGCCCAGCTGCACCGGCAGCGACAGCAGGCCCATCCGCCGGTCGCCCTCCACGGACTTGAAGTCGTTGAGCGTCATGATGCCGTGGGCGCCCGCCGAATAGAGCAGGGCGACGGCGAGCACCCGCCGGTCGGGCAGGGTCGCGGCCATCACGGCCGCGCCGGTGAACCAGGGCAGCCCCTCGTAGCAGAGCCCCACCGCGGCGTTGCCCCACCAGCCGTTCTTCTTCAGGCGCAGGGGGGGCGCGGAATAGATCCAGGCCAGCACCAGCCCGAACAGGGCGGCGCCGAGGATCCACGGCCCGAGGGCGGCGGCCACCGCGAGCGACAGCAGCGTCCAGCCCAGCGCGAGGTAGAGGCCCCAGCGGCCGGGGATGCGCCCGGAGGGAATCGGCCGGTTCGGCTCGTTGATCGCGTCGACGTGGCGGTCGAACCAGTCGTTGGCCGCCTGGCTGGTGGCACAGACCAGCGGTCCGGCGAGCAGCACCCCGGCGGCGATCACCGGCCATTGTCCGTGCGCGGGCTGTCCCGAGGAGATCACGCCGCAGGCGAACGCCCACATCGGCGCGAACCACGTGATCGGCTTCAGCAGCTCGATGACTGCACTCGGGGCGGGCGTGGCGGCCATGGCAGCGAGGCTACCGGCGCCACGGAAAGTGTCAAGTCAGATTTACATCCGGCGGCAGAATGTCCGACCGGTTTGTCGGTCGAATACATCGGATCTCTTAAAATACAATATGCAAGACACGGTCGGACCGTGCATCCGGAGCAGGGTCTGGGGACCGTTTTCGAGTCCTCCGCGCGTCTCCGGCGCCGGGATCTCCATCAGGATCGAACAGGGTATCAACGGCGGATCCCAAGGCCGCTGACGCGGCGCGGATCGGCGGCCGCAGGGGTTCGGACTGGCCGCCGGCTCCCGTGGATGCGTAGTGCCGCGGGGAATGGATCGGCCCGGAATCGGTCTCCTGCCGACCCTAAGCCTCACTCCACTTCGACCGGGCCGTCCAGGTCGCCGACGCCGTAGCGGCGCATCTTGGCATAGAGGCCCTGCCGGCTCAGGCCGAGCATCTCGGCCGCGGAGGCCCGGTTGTCCCGGGTGATCCGCAGGGCCGCCTCGATGCAGAGCTTCTCGATCAGGTCCGTCGTCTCGCGCACCAGGGTCTTCATCGAGACGCGGCCTACCAGCTCGGCCATCTGCTCCACCGAACGCGGCACCTCTCGTCCGACGCCGACGTGGCGGCCCTCGGGAATCCGCCGCGGGCCGGACCGGATGGCGAAGCCGAGGCACGGGCGGAGACCGGCCACCGACACGGCGGCGACCTCCACGTCCTCCATGCCGCCGTAGGCGCCCCGGACGACGGTGCCGAAGCGGCGCACGGCACCATGATCGACCAGCGTCGCGAACAGGGCCTGCGCCTCCGACTCGTCGCGGCCGAGCCAGTGGTCGAGGGTGCGGCCCCGCGCCTGCCCCTCGGTGGCGAGCTGCGCCAGTTCCAGGAAGGCGGCATTGGCCATGAGGACCCGCCGCGCCGGGTCGGTGACCACGAATCCCTCGGGCATCGCCTCGATCACCGCGGCCGTGGGCGCCTCCTGATCGAGCCCGGCCTCCGCAACCGCCGGGTCGGCGACCAGCTGCAGTAGGACGCTGGCGCCGCCCTCACCCCGGAACAGCGAGGCCGAGACCGTCACCTCTCCCCGTCCATGCGACAGGGCAACCCGGATCTCTCCGGCCTGCCCGGTCGCCCGGAGGGCGCCGAACTGAGCCTCGAGGGCTCGGGCGCTGGCGGAATCGAACAGGTCGACCACGTCCTGGCCGGYGATGCGCTTGGCGGGGCGCCCGATCAGGCGGGCGGCAGCCGGGTTGACCTCGGCCACCCGACGCGTCCCGGCATCGACCACCAGCACCGGCTCGCCGGAGATCTGGAACAGAAGCCGGTAGCGGGTCTCGGCGGCGCGGAGCCGGTCGTAGTCCCGCTCCAGGGCCTGCTGCGTCTCCATCAGCCGGCGCTGCAGGGCCGCCACCGCCCGCATGTCGCGCCCGAGAACGAGGATCGGGCCGCCCTCCGACGGTCGGATCGAGGCGTAGCGGATCGGCAGGTCGGCGCCGTCGGGGGAGGGGTGGTTGACCTGGCGCCAGCGGGTGATGCCCTCGGCCCGGGCATCGCGCAGGAGGGCGTCGACCTTCGGCCGGCTCTCCACCGTGACGGTGTCGATCCAGCGACGGCCGAGCCAGCCCGCCACGGTCGACGCCTCGAGATCGGTGCCGACGGTGGCGTCGCGGATCACCCCGTCGGCATCGACGATCAGCGATAAGTCCGCGGACGCCGCGACGATGCGCCCGACCGCCTCACCGTGGAGGAGGCCGGCCACCTGCTGCAGGGCCGCGGGCGGCGGCTGCGGGGTGGGGCGAGGCTGGGGCGTCACGGTCACCGCAATGTGATCTTCGGGGAATGCCCCTTTCAGCAGGCCAACGCCTGTCTGTCCAGCAAAGCTTCGGCTGCGGCGGGGGCGAGGCACGCGTCAGCCGCACAGGCATCCGCCCCGACGATTCCCGCCTCGCCGCCGTAGCGGGCAAAATAGGGGCCGCCGACCAGCACGCGGATCTCGCGGTTGCGCGAATCGCGGCGCACATCAGCCACCGTCGCCGCCAGGGCCGGCAGCAGGACGTCGCAGGACAGCGACAGGCCGACCACGTCGAACCAGTCGGTCCGGAGCAGGTCCAGGGGATCGACCCCTGGCCCGGGTACCGCCGTGGTCACGTCCCAGCCAGCCTCCCGGAAGAAGCTCGCGACGACCGACAGGCCGAACAGGTGTGTCTCCCCAGGGCAGGGCAGCAGAAGGACGCTGCGCCCGTTGGCCAGGACCGATTCGCGCTCCAGCTCGGCGCAGAGGCGGCGGCTCACGGCGTGGAGACGCCCGAGCGCCTCCGTAACGGCCAGGAAGTCGCAAGCATCCTCCTCCCAGAGGGCGCCGAGATGCCGGGCGGCCGGGGCGAGCAGGTCGAGGAGGAGGCGCGCCAGGGGCAGCCCCCCGTCGCGCAGGGCCTCCACCCGGGCATCGAGATCCACCGGGCCGGCGGTCAGGAGCAGGGCGCTGAAATCGGCGATCTCCCGCGGACTGGGTCTGCGGCTGGCCTGCACGCGACGCCCGGGGGCGGGACGATGGGCGAGCATCAGTCGGGGCAGGATCTCGGCCTCGACCACCCGGGCGATGGAATCCGGAACGGGTTGGTGCGGATCGGACCAGGCCAGGGGCGGGGGCGGGTCGCGGAAGACGGGAAAGCCGCCGCTCACGGGACTGCAGCCTGCCAAAGGCGAGCCGGAATCGAGGCGGTCACCGAAATGCCTCCAGTTTCCCATCGGCATCCCTCCCTGAGACGACCCCGGACCGAAGGGACCGGCGGCACCGCTCGCGCATGGGGTGGGGCGTTGCTCGCCCGCCTATTCTTCGACTTCACCAGTTGCCGGATCTGACCGATCGAACCGCAGCAATCTCGGCCGTCGCACTCGACGATACGCCTCCTGTCGAACTTGGCAATGATCTAAAGTGAAGAAAAATATCTCTCCCTCTGTCACATCGCAAAAGCGTCAAGCGCACTTGACACTTCTGGGAGCTAAGCCCTAGCCTCTGTCAACGACGGAGCCGTTGGCGACGCCGAGCACCAGGGAGCGGATGCATGGGTCCCGAGGACCGGCCGGCACGACCGCTCTACACGTCCGCCGAACGGCGCCGACGCGATTCCTCTCCTTGGACCCTGGTCCAGGGTGTGCTGGCCCCCCTGCAGTTCGCGATCTTCCTGATCAGCCTCATCCTGGTGCTGCGCACCCTGGCCACCGGTGACGGCCTGCTCGCCGCCGAGGTCTCGGTGGTGGTGAAGACGCTGGCGCTCTACGCGATCATGGTCACCGGCTCGATCTGGGAGAAGGCCGTGTTCGGTCGGTGGCTCTTTGCCCCGGCCTTCTTCTGGGAGGACGTGGTCAGCATGCTGGTGCTGGCCCTCCACACGGCCTATCTGGCCGCCCTCGCCACGGGCGCCCTGGGCGGGCGGGCGCTGCTGCTCCTCGCACTGGCGGCCTACGCGACCTATGTGGTCAATGCCGGCCAGTTCCTGCTGAAGCTGCGCGCCGCCCGCCTGGATGGCGCCGGCAGCCGCGCCCCGCGCCTCGCGGAGGCGCTGTGATGAACGCCCCCCTTCTGCATCAATCCGCCTGCGGCGGCATCGACCTGCACCAGGAGCAGGGGCAGCGCGCGGTGTTCTGCGGGCTCACCGGCATCGTCTGGCTGCACCGGAAGATCCAGGACGCCTTCTTCCTCGTGGTCGGCTCGCGCACCTGCGCGCACCTGATCCAGTCCGCCGCCGGGGTGATGATCTTCGCCGAGCCGCGTTTCGCGACCGCGATCATCGACGAGCGCGACCTCGCCGGCATCGCCGACGCGAACGAGGAACTCGACCGGGTGGTGACCCGGCTGATCGAGCGGCGGCCGGACATCAAGCTCCTGTTCCTGGTGGGGTCCTGCCCGTCGGAGGTGATCAAGCTCGACCTGTCCCGGGCGGCGCAGCGGCTGTCGGGCCGCCTCGCCCCCGTGCGGGTCCTGAACTACTCCGGGTCCGGCATCGAGACGACGTTCACGCAGGGCGAGGATGCCTGTCTCGCCGCCCTGGTGCCGGACCTGCCCGGCGAGGCCGAGACGGCCGCGCCGTCGCTCCTGGTCGTCGGGGCGCTGGCCGACGTTGTGGAGGACCAGTTTCTCCGGATCTTCGCCGCGATGGGAATCGGCGACGTCCGGTTCCTGCCCGCCCGCCGGGCCGGCAGGATGCCGGCGGTCGGGCGCAACACGCGCTATCTCCTGGCCCAGCCGTTCCTGGCCGACACGGCCCGCGCCCTCGAGGAACGCGGCGCCCGCCGGCTCCCCGCGCCGTTCCCGCTCGGCGCCGAGGGCACGACCGGCTGGCTGCGGGCGGCCGCCGAGGCGTTCGGCGTCGCCGAGGCCGTCTTCGACCGGGCGACGGCCCCGGGCCGCACCCGGGCCGAGACCGCCCTCGCACCCCACCGCGAAAAGCTCGCGGGCAAGCGCGTGTTCTTCTTCCCCGATTCGCAGCTGGAGGTGCCCCTCGCCCGCTTCCTCGCCCGGGAGCTCGGCGCAGACCTCGTGGAGGTCGGGACGCCCTACCTGCATCGGGCGCATCTCGCCGCCGAGATCGAGATGCTGCCCCAGGGCACGCGGGTGACCGAGGGCCAGAGCCTCGACGACCAGATGGACCGCTGCCGGGCGGCGCGCCCGGACCTCACGGTCTGCGGCCTCGGCCTCGCCAACCCGCTGGAGGCGGAGGGACTGTCGACCAAGTGGTCGATCGAGCTGCTGTTCACGCCCGTGCAGGGCTACGAGCAGGCCGGCGACCTCGCCGAGCTGTTCGTGCGCCCGCTCCGGCGCCGCGCCCTGCTGGAGGTGTAGCGCCATGCAGCTCACCCTCTGGACCTACGAGGGTCCTCCCCACATCGGCGCCATGCGCGTCGCCACGGCGATGACCGGGCTGCACTACGTGCTGCACGCGCCGCAGGGCGACACCTACGCCGACCTGCTGTTCACGATGATCGAGCGGCGGGACGCCCGCCCGCCCGTCACCTACACGACCTTCCGGGCGCAGGATCTCGGCCGCGACACGGCCGAGCTGTTCAAGACCTCGGTGGCCGCCGCCTACACGCGCTTCCAGCCGCAGGCGATGATCGTCGGCGCCTCCTGCACCGCCGAGCTGATCCAGGACGATCCAGGCGGTCTCGCCAAGGCCCTCGACCTGCCGATCCCGGTGATCCCGCTGGAGCTGCCCGCCTACCAGAAGAAGGAGAACTGGGGCGCCTCGGAGACCTTCTATCGCCTCGTCCGGGCGCTCGCGGGTCCGCCGGCCCCGCGTCCGGCGCGCGAGCCCGGTCGGCGCCCGCTCTGCAACATCCTCGGGCCGACGGCCTTGGGCTTCCGCCACCGGGACGACCTGATCGAGATCCGCCGCCTGCTCGATTCCCTCGGGATCGCCGCCAACATCGTCGCCCCGCTGGGGGCCTCGCCGGCCGACCTCGGCCGCCTCGGGGACGCCGATTTCAACGTCGTGCTCTACCCCGAGACCGCCCGGTCGGCCGCGGAATACCTGAAGAAGAGCTTCGGGCAGCCGTTCACGCAGACCCTGCCGATTGGCGTCGGCGGCACGCGCCGGTTCGTCGCCGAGGTGGCGGAGATCGCCGGAATCGATCCGGCGCCCGTGCTCGACGGCCCGGGCTCGCGCCTGCCCTGGTACTCCCGCTCGGTCGATTCGACCTACCTGACGGCCAAGCGCGTCTTCGTGTTCGGCGACGCGACCCACGCCATCGGCATCGCCCGGGTCGCGGCGCGCGAACTCGGCTTCACCGTGGTCGGCCTCGGCACCTACAGCCGCGAATTCGCCCGCGAGGTCCGCGCCGAGGCGGCCGAGCACGGGATCGAGGCGCTGATCACCGACGACTACCTCGACGTCGAGGCGGCGATCCGCGCCGCCGCGCCGGAACTGGTGCTCGGCACCCAGATGGAGCGCCACGTCGCCAAGCGGCTCGGCATCCCCTGTGCGGTGATCTCGGCGCCGGTCCACGTTCAGGACTTCCCGGCCCGCTACGCGCCGCAGATGGGGTTCGAAGGCGCCAACGTCCTGTTCGACACCCTGGTCCATCCGCTGATGATGGGCCTCGAGGAGCACCTCCTCGGCATGTTCCGGGAGGATCCCGAATTCCACGACGGCGTCGGCCCCTCGCATCTCGGCGGCAAGTCCTTCGGGACTCCGGCGGACGGGGCGCTCGAGGCCGAAGAACGGGCGCCGGCCGACACCCCTCCGACGCCGGCGCCCGTTCCGATCCTGCTGAACAGGGCGGTGGCGGCCGCGTGGTCGCCGGAAGCCGAGAAGGAACTGAAAAAGATCCCGTTCTTCGTGCGCGGCAAGGCCCGCACCAACACCGAGACCTTCGCCCGAGAGCGGCACCTGCCGCTCATCACCATCGAGACCCTCTACGATGCCAAAGCGCATTACGGCCGCTAGGCCGCCGATCCGCGTCGCCATCGTCACGCTCGACAATCACTTGGCGAGCGCGGTGGAACGGGCGCGCCTGCGGCTCCGGTCCGAGATGCCCGGACTGGTGCTGGGCTTCCACGCGGCGGCCGAGTGGGAGACCGACCCGTCGACCCTGGAAGACTGCCGGGCCGACATCGCACAGGCCGACATCGTGCTCTCGGCCATGCTGTTCATGGACGAGCATGTCCGGGCGATCCTGCCGGCGCTCGCGGCCCGGCGCGAGGCCTGCGACGCGATGATCGGCTGCCTCTCGGCGAGCGACGTGGTGAAGACGACGCGGCTCGGCCGCTTCGACATGAGCGGCAACAAGCGCGGCGCCCTCGATTTCCTGAAGAAGCTGCGCGGCAAGCCGGGCCAGCAGGGCAATGCCGGCCGTCAGATGGCACTCGTGCGCAAGCTGCCGAAGATCCTGCGCTTCATCCCGGGTTCGGCGCAGGACGTGCGCGCCTACTTCCTCACCCTGCAATACTGGCTGGCGGGCTCCGACGAGAACGTCGCCGCCCTGGTGCGCTTCCTCGTGCACCGCTACGCGGCGGGCGAGCGGGCGGCGTGGCGCGACGGGCCGGCGGCCCCCGCGCCCCTCGACTACCCCGAGACCGGCCTCTACCACCCGCGCCTGCCCGGCCGGATCGGCGCCGACCCGTCCCGGCTGCCGCGCCTCCCCGGCGCGAAGGGCCGCGTCGGACTCCTGGTGATGCGCAGCTACGTGCTCGCCGGCAACACCGCCCATTACGACGGCGTCATCGCGGCCCTGGAGGCGAAGGGGCTCGACGTGGTGCCGGCCTTCGCCAGCGGCCTCGACAACCGCCCGGCGGTGGAGTCCTTCTTCATGAAGGACGGGCGTGCCTGCATCGACGCCCTCGTATCCCTCACCGGCTTCTCCCTGGTCGGCGGCCCCGCCTACAACGATGCCGCTTCCGCCGAGGCGATGCTGACTGCCCTCGACGTGCCCTACCTCGCCGCCCAGGCGCTGGAGTTCCAGACGCTGGAGCAGTGGGAGGCGGGCGAGCGCGGACTCTCGCCGGTGGAAGCCACCATGATGGTCGCCATCCCCGAACTCGACGGCGCCACCGCCCCGATGGTGTTCGGCGGCCGCTCCGCCGCATCGGGCAGCGACAATGCCCGGGACATGCGGGTCCACCCCGAGCGGGCCGCGCGCCTCGCCGAGCGGGTCACGCAGCTCGTGTCCCTGCGCCGGACCGCGAAAGCCGAGCGCCGGCTCGCCGTGGTGCTATTCAACTTCCCGCCGAATGCCGGCRCCACCGGCACGGCGGCGTTCCTGTCGGTCTACGCCTCGCTCCTCAACACACTGAAGGGGTTGGCGGCCGACGGCTACGCCGTGGAGGTCCCTGAGAGCGTCGATGCCCTGCGCGAGCGTATCCTCGACGGGAACGCCAAGCGTTACGGCACCCAGGCCAACGTCCACGCCCGCATCCCGGCGGAGGATCATCTGCGGCGCGAGACTTACCTCGCCGAGATCGAGACGCAGTGGGGCCCGGCGCCGGGCCGCCACCAGACCAACGGCGCCGAGATCTTCGTGCTCGGAGCGCAGTTCGGCAACGTCCTCGTCGGGGTCCAGCCCGCCTTCGGCTACGAGGGCGACCCGATGCGGCTGCTGTTCGAGCGCGGCTTCGCGCCGACCCACGCCTTCTCGGCTTTCTACCGCTACCTGCGCGAGGATTTCGCCGCCGACGCCGTGCTGCATTTCGGCACCCACGGGGCGCTCGAATTCATGCCCGGCAAGCAGACCGGCCTGTCCGAGGCGTGCTGGCCGGAGCGGCTGATCGGCGCTCTGCCCAACGTCTACCTCTACGCGGCCAACAACCCGTCGGAGGGAACGCTCGCCAAGCGCCGCTCAGCGGCCACGCTGGTGAGCTACCTGACCCCGAGCCTCGCGGCGGCCGGGCTCTACCGCGGGCTGATCGATCTGAAGAGCTCGATCGAGCGCTGGCGCGGCCTCGATCTCGAAGCCGCGGCCGAGCGCGGCAGCCTCGCCGAGCTGATCCAGCAGCAGGGCGCGGCGGTCGACCTTGTGGCGGCCGAGCCGGCCTGGACCGGCGACCTCGGCACCCATGTCGCCGGCCTCTGGACTGCGCTGCAGGAGCTGGAACAGACACTGATCCCGCACGGGCTCCACGTGGTTGGCGCGGGGACGCCGGCAGAAGAGCGGATCGACCTGCTGCTGGCCCTGGCCGAGTCGGCGCACGGCGTTCAGTCGGAGCGGGCAGGGATCGAAGCGCTCGTCGCCGGCCATGGCGTCGAGGCCGCGCTGAAGGCCTCCGGCCTGCCCGCCGACGAGGTGGCCCGCGCCGCCTTCGCGAGCCTCGCCGAGACCGACCGGCTGCTCGCGCGGGACCACGAGGTCCCCGCGCTGCTGCGGGCGCTCGACGGCCGCTTCGTGCCGCCGGTGGCCGGCGGCGACCTGCTGCGCAATCCCGCGATCCTGCCGACGGGCCGCAACCTCCACGGTTTCGATCCCTACCGCCTGCCCTCGGCCTTCGCGGTGGCCGACGGCGCCCGGCAGGTGGCCCGCATCCTCGAGCGCTTCGCCGCGGACGGGAAGCCCTGCCCGGAGAGCGTCGCCCTGGTCCTGTGGGGCACCGACAACCTCAAGAGCGAGGGCGGCCCGATCGCCCAGGCGCTCGCGCTGATCGGCGCAAGCCCCCGCTTCGACGGCTACGGCCGGCTCAGCGGCGCCGAGTTGATCCCCCTGGAAACCCTCGGCCGCCCGCGCATCGACGCGGTGGTCACCCTCTCGGGCATTTTTCGCGATCTGCTACCCTTGCAGACAAAGCTCCTGGCTGAAGCGTCGTACCTCGCCGCCACCGCGGACGAGCCGCTGGAGCAGAACTTCGTCCGCAAGCACGCCCTGGCGATCCAGATCGAGCAGGGCTGCGATCTGGAGACCGCGTCCCTGCGGGTCTTCTCCAACGCCGAGGGAGCCTACGGCGCCAACGTCAACCACCTGGTCGATTCCGGGAACTGGGATGACGACGCCGAGCTGTGCGAGACCTTCTCGCGCCGCAAGAGCTTCGCGTACGGCCGCACCGGCCGCCCGGCGCCGCAGCGCGCCCTGATGCAGGCGGTGCTCGCCTCCGTCGACATGGCCTACCAGAACCTCGACTCGGTCGAGGTCGGCGTCACCTCCGTCGATCACTACTTCGACGGCCTCGGCGGCATGGGCCGGGCGGTCGCCCGGGCCAAGGGCGAGTCGGTGCCGATCTACATCAGCGACCAGACCCGCGGGGAGGGGCGCGTCCGCTCCCTGGAGGAGCAGGTGGCGCTGGAGACCCGCACCCGGATGCTCAACCCGAAATGGTACGAGGGCCTGCTCGGCCACGGCTACGAGGGCGTGCGCCAGATCGAGACCCACCTGACCAACACGGTCGGCTGGTCGGCCACCGCCAACGCGGTCCAGCCCTGGATCTACGAGCGGATCACCGAGACCTACGTCCTCGACCCCGCCATGCGCGAGCGCATGGCGGCCCTCAACCCCACCGCCTCCGCCAAGGTCGCCCAAAGGCTGATCGAGGCCCACCGGCGCGGCTTCTGGACTCCCAACGCAGAGATGCGGGAGGCCCTCGACCGGGCCGAGGAGGAGCTGGAGGATCGTCTCGAAGGCGTCACCACAGGAGTCGCCGCATGAACATCGCCATCCGCAATCCGGTCATCGCCCGGAAGGAAGAAGGCAGCGTCCAGGTCGCCCTCGATCCGGACCTGAAGATCGAGACCGCGAAGGTCTTCGCGGTCTACGGCAAGGGCGGCATCGGCAAGTCGACGACCTCGTCGAACCTGTCGGTGGCCTTCTCGAAGCTCGGCAAGCGGGTGCTGCAGATCGGCTGCGACCCGAAGCACGACTCGACCTTCACGCTCACCAAGCGCCTCGCCCCGACGGTGATCGACGCCCTGGAGGCGGTGAACTTCCACTCCGAGGAGCTGCGCGTCGAGGATTTCGTGGTCGAGGGCTACAACGGCGTGATGTGCGTCGAGGCCGGCGGGCCGCCGGCCGGCACCGGCTGCGGCGGCTACGTGGTCGGCCAGACGGTGAAGCTCCTCAAGGAGCACCACCTCCTGGAGGACACCGACGTCGTGGTGTTCGACGTGCTGGGCGACGTGGTCTGCGGCGGCTTCGCCTCGCCGCTCCAGCACGCCGACCAGGCGCTGATCGTCACCGCCAACGATTTCGACTCGATCTTCGCCATGAACCGGATCGTGGCGGCGATCCACGCCAAGTCGAAGAACTACCCGGTGCGCCTGGGCGGCGTCATCGCCAACCGCTCGGCCAAGACCGACGAGATCGACCGGTTCAACGACGCGGTCGGGCTGCGGCGGCTCGCCCATTTCCCTGACCTCGACATCGTCCGGCGCTCGCGGCTCAAGAAGTCGACCCTGTTCGAGATGGACTCGTCCCCGGAGCTCGACGCCGTGACCGCCGAGTACATGCGGCTCGCCGAGACGCTCTGGTCGGGTGCCGAGCCCTGCGAGGCGGTCCCGATGAAGGACCGCGACCTGTTCGAGTTCCTCGGTTTCGATTGAGTTTGGGGTCCGACCGATGGCCAGCGCCAGCTACGACGCCCGCCGGGGCGAATTGACCACCTACTTCGACCGCACCGCGGTGGAGGCGTGGTCGCGCCTGACCTCGGACGCCCCGGTGAGCCGGATCCGCGCCACGGTTCGGGCGGGGCGCGACGCCATGCGGGCGACGCTCCTCTCCTGGCTGCCGGCCGACATGACCGGCCTGCGCCTGCTCGATGCCGGCTGCGGCACCGGGGCGCTCAGCGTCGAGGCGGCGCGCCGCGGCGCGGAGGTGGTCGCCATCGACGTCTCGCCGACGCTGGTCGGGCTCGCCCGCGAGCGGCTCCCGGAGATCCCCGGCGGCGGGCGCATCGATTTCCGTGTGGGCGACATGCTCGATCCGAATCTCGGGCGGTTCGACCACGTGGTGGCGATGGATTCGCTGATCCATTACCGGGCCGCCGACATCGTCCGGGCGCTGGCGGCACTGGGCGCGCGCACGGACGGGTCGGTGCTGTTCACCGTGGCGCCGCGGACGGCGCTGCTGACCGTGATGCACGCCGCCGGGAAGCTGTTTCCCCGCGGCGACCGCTCGCCCGCCATCGTGCCGGTGACCGAGGGCGGGCTGCGGCGGCGGATCGCTTCGGACTCCGCCCTCGACGGGCTCAGCTGGACGCGGAGCCACAGGATCAACAGCGGCTTCTATCTGTCGAACGCGATCGCGCTGTCCCGCGCTGTCCCGTCCCCCGCAGAGGGGGGAGGGAACCCAGCGGTACCCGGGGCGCGATCATGACCGCTGCATCCCAGAAACTCACCCGCGCCCTCATGCGCCTCGGTCCGGCAATCCTGCCCTTCGCGGACGCCGCCACGGTCGAGCTGCCCCTGGGACGCCTCCTGCGCCTCGCCCTGTTCCAGGTCACCGTCGGCATGGCGGCGGTGCTGCTGATCGGCACCCTGAACCGGGTGATGATCGTCGAACTCGCCGTGCCGGCCTGGATCGTCGCCATGATGCTGGCGCTGCCGCTGGTCTTCGCCCCCCTGCGGGCGCTGGTCGGCTTCCGCTCGGACACGCACCGCTCGGTGCTGGGCTGGCGGCGGGTGCCCTACATCTGGTTCGGCACGCTGCTGCAGTTCGGCGGCCTGGCGATCATGCCCTTCGCCCTGCTGATCCTGTCGGGGGACACGACCGGGCCGCTCTGGGTCGGCGACCTCGCGGCGGCGCTCGCCTTCCTGCTGGTCGGGGCTGGCCTGCACACCACCCAGACCGTGGGCCTCGCCCTCGCCACCGACCTCGCCCCGGCGCATGCGCGGCCGAAGGTCGTGGCCCTGCTCTGCGCGGCGCTGCTGTTCGGCATGATGGCGAGCGCGGTGCTGTTCGGGCTGTTCCTCGCCCACTTCTCGGCCGTGCGGCTGATCCAGGTGATCCAGGGCGCGGCGCTGGTCACCATCATCCTCAACGGGATCGCCCTGTGGAAACAGGAACCCCGCGATCCCCACCGCACCCGCGAGGCCCCGCAGCGCGACTTCCGGTCGTCCTGGCAGGCCTATGCGGGCCAGGGCACCGCCCGGCGGCGCCTCGTGGCGATCGGCCTCGGCACCGCGGGCTTCTCCATGCAGGACATCCTGCTGGAGCCCTATGGCGGCCAGATCCTGCACCTGTCGGTGGGCGCCACCACGGCGCTCACCGCCCTGCTCGCTGCCGGCGGCGGGCTCGGCCTCCTGGTGGCGGCACGCTGGCTCGGGCGCGGGGGCGATCCGTTCCGGGTCTCGGCGGTGGGCGTTGGGATCGGGATCCTCGCCTTCTCGGCGGTGGTCTTCGCCGCGCCGCTGGCCTCGGCCGACCTGTTCGCCGCCGGCGTCAGCCTGATCGGGCTCGGCGGCGGCCTGTTCGCCCACGGCACGCTCACCGCCTCGATGAACCGCGCCGGCCCTGAGGATACCGGGCTCGCCCTCGGCGCCTGGGGCGCCGTGCAGGCCACCGCCGCCGGCCTCTCGATCGCGGCGAGCGGACTCGTGCGCGACGTCGGCGGGGCCATCGCCCAGTCGGGTGTGCTCGGCGAGGGCATGAACGAGCCCGCGATCGGCTACCTCATCGTCTACCACATCGAGATCGCCCTGCTGTTCGCCGCGCTCCTCGCGCTCGGACCGCTGGTGCGTGAGGACGCGCGCACAGACCATCGTGACCGAATCGCCGGCGACCTTGCCGGCCGAACCGCCTGAGACACGGGGAGGACAGCCATGCCAACCGGCGCACTTACGGGCTACGTCGACGTCGCCCAAGTCGTGCTCTACGCCTTCTTCCTCTTCTTCGCGGGGCTGGTCTTCTGGCTGCGCCGCGAGGACCGGCGGGAAGGCTATCCGCTCGAGAACGAAGCGGTCGGGCGCCGCAAGACCGTCGATCCGATCCTGATCCCCCGGTCCAAGGCCTTCCATCTGCCGGGCGGTGAGACGACCTACGCGCCGCAGGCGATGCACGGCCAAGATGACATCGAGACGGGCATCCCCGCCCGCAAGGTCGAGCCCTGGCCGGGCGCGCCCTACGAGCGCACGGACACGTCGCTCCAGGCCGGCGTCGGACCCGGCTCCTGGGTGCTGCGGCACGACGTGCACGACCGGACCTGGGACAACGAGATCCGTATCGTGCCCCTGCGCGTCGCGAAGAACTTCGTGGTGCACGAGAGCGGCCCGAATCCGATCGGCATGACGGTGTTCGGCACCGACAACGCCGTGGCGGGCGTCATCAGCGACGTCTGGGTCGATCGCGGCGAGTCGCTGATCCGCTACTACGAGGTGGAGCTCGCGACGGGCGGCCGCCGCCTGATGCCGACCACCTTCTGCCGGGCCGGCGGCTTCACCAAGACGGTGAAGACCGAGGCGCTGCTCGCCAGCCAGTTCGCCGACATCCCGGAGATCCGCGATCCCGACAGCGTGACCTTCCTGGAGGAGGAGCGGATCATCTCGTATTTCGGCGCCGGCACGCTCTACGCCACGCCGGCCCGGGCGGAGCCCCTGATATGAGCGGCGACTTCCTCCCCGAGGGCACCCTGCGGGGTTTGCCCGGCCCGCTGCCGGCGGGCGAGCGCATCCTCTGGCAGGGTGCGCCGGCCACCGCGGGCCTGCTGGTCCGGGTGTTCCACGCCCGTCTGGTGATCGCGTGGTTCGCGGTCTGCGCCCTGGCCTTCGGCCTCGCGGCCGGCACGCCCGCCGCGGCGCTGCGGGTGGTGGGACCGACGCTGCTGATCGGGTCCGGTGCCGTCGGGCTGCTCTGGCTCCTCGCGTGGCTCACGCACCGGACGACGCTCTACACGGTGACCAACCGCCGCGTCGTGCTCCAGGCCGGCATCGCCCTGCCGGTGACCCACAACCTGCCCTTCGCGCAGATCGACACCGCGTCGCTGCGTGCCTTCACGGATGGCAGCGGCGACCTACCGCTGCGGTTGCGGTCGGGCATCCGTATCGCCTACCTTCAGCTCTGGCCGCATGCCCGGCCCTGGTGTCTCGCGCGGACAGAGCCCATGCTGCGCTCCGTGCCGGACGCGGAGGCGGTGGCGACGCTGCTGGCGCGAGCCCTGGAGGCCCATGCCGACGGCACCGCGCCGCCGATGCGGGTCACCCGCCTGGGCCGAGCGGACGAGAATCCCGGTCGCCTCGTCGCGGCCGAGTAGGGAGGGACGCGATGGGCGAGCGGGCGGAGGGCGCCGGCCGGGCCTTGGGGTCGGCGGCCGCGGGACCGGCACCGGCGCTGCTGATGATCGGCGCCGGCGCGCTGATGGGCTTCACCATGCTGGCGGTCCTGATCGGCCGGAGCGAGGGTGTCGGCCTCGTCGCCCTGCCGCCCGCCAAGGCGGTGGCGCGGCTCGAGTTCCGCGCCGAGGATCAGGTCGACGGCTCCATCGCTCTGCGGGACGTCGCCGACCGGCACATCGTCGCCTGGATCCGCCCCGGCGAGGATGGCTTCCTGCGCGGGACCCTGCGGGGCCTCGCCCAGGCCCGCCAGCGGGAAGGTCTCGGACCCGAGAAGCCCTTCAGCCTGACCCGCTTCGACGACGGCCGCCTCGCGCTGGCCGACGAGGCCACCGGGCGCCAGGTGCCCCTGGAGGCCTTCGGCCCCACCAATGCCGGCGCCTTCGCCCGGCTGATGCCCGCGCCGGGCGTCTCCGCGACGGAGACCCGGTGATGGGCCTGTTCGGCAGCCGCACCGTCACCGTGCCCTGTACGGTGGAGATCGAGCAGACCCCCGAGAGCCTGCACGCGCACGTGACCCTCGATGCCGGCTTCGAGATCGCGCCCGGCGACGAGGTCCAGGTCCACGATGCGCCGACATCCGTGCCCTACGGCGAGCGGCTGACCGTGCGCCGCACCGCCACCGTCACCCGGGCCGGCCCGCTCGAGCGGGCCTGGACCAAGCTCATCGCCCATCTCGAGCTGACCGAACTCTACGAGGTCAGCTTTTCCGAGAGGAGGAAGCTGTGAACGCTCCCGTCGCGCCCCCCACCGGACAGCCGGTCCCGAAGTTGCCGGTCAACGAATCGACCAAGGCCGCGCAGGAGACGACCTTCCTGTCGCCCCGCTTCTACACCACCGATTTCGTCGAACTCGACCGCACGAACGTCGAGCCGGTGCGTCGCGACTGGGACGTGCTCATCGCAGAGCTGCGCGCCGACCCGAACAAGCGCCACTTCACCCGCAACGAAGAGTTCGACTGCGACCTGTCGCAGATGGAGCCCGAGCTGCGGAAGGAGTTCTTGGACTTTCTAGTCTCCTCCATCACGGCGGAGTTTTCCGGCTGCGTCCTCTATGCCGAGATGCGCAAGCGGGCGAAAAACAAGGACATCAAGGAGCTGTTCGGCTTCATGAGTCGCGACGAGGCCCGTCACGCCGGCTTCATCAACGACACGCTCAAGGATTTCGGCATCGGTGTGGACCTTGGCTTCCTCACCAAGTCGAAAAAATACACGTTCTTCCGGCCGAAATTCATCTTCTACGCGACCTATCTGTCGGAAAAGATCGGCTACGCCCGCTACATCACGATCTTCCGCGAGCTGGAGCGGCACCCGGAGCGGCGCATCCATCCGATCTTCAAGTGGTTCGAGCTGTGGTGCAACGACGAGTTCCGCCACGGCGAGGCCTTCGCGCTGCTGATGCGCGCCAACCCGAAACTGACGAGCGGCGTGAACCGCTACTGGATCCGGTTCTTCCTGCTTGCGGTCTTCGCCACGATGTACGTCCGCGACCATCACCGCCCGGCCTTCCACAAGGCGCTCGGCGTCGATCCGTCCGACTACGACTTCAAGGTCTTCCGGATCACCTCGGAGATCTCCCGGCAGACCTTCCCGCTGGAGCTCGACCTCGACAACCCGAAGTTCAAGGCGGGGCTCGACCGGCTGCTCGCCTGCTCCCGGGCGATCGCCGACGCCAAGGCGCGGGGCGGCCCCGTCGGCAAGGTCCTGCAGGGGTTCCACGCCGCCCGGGCGGCCGCGACCTTCGCCCGGTTGTATCTTCTGCCCGTCAAGGCCAACGCCCTGCCGGCCGACATCCGCCTCCAGCCGGTCTGGTAGCATGGGGACCTACGCCGCCCCGGTCCTGTACGCGGTTCTGCTCTGGTGGTTCTCCACCGGGCTGATCCTGCTGCTCGACCACGCCCCGCGGCGGACGCATCCGTGGAGCATGGCCGGGGCGACCCTGCTGCTCGCCGGCGCCCTTGTGGCGATCCGGTCCAGCGCCGCCGACACGAGCGCGACGGGGGCCTACACGGCCTTCACGGCGGCGCTCGTCGTCTGGGGCTGGCAGGAGATGAGCTACTATATGGGCTTCCTGTCGGGTCCGCGGCCGGTGGCCTGCGCCCCGGGCGTGCGGGGGGTCGACCGGTTCTTTGCGGCCCTGGCCACCAGCCTGTGGCACGAATTTGCCATCGTGATCGGCGGCCTCGCGATCCTGGCGCTGGTCTGGGGCAGCCCCAACCGCTTCGCCCTGTGGACCTACGGCACCCTGGTGGTGATGAACCTCTCGGCGCGGCTCAACCTGTTCCTGGGGGTCCGCAACCTCCACGCCGAATTCCTGCCGGACCATCTCGGCTACCTCGCCTGCTACCTGTCGCGGAAGCCGATGAACCTGCTGTTCCCGGTCTCGGTGAGCCTCGGGACCATCGCGGCGGCGCTGCTCGGGCGCGCGGCCCTGGGGCCGAACCTGCTGGAGCACGAGCTGATCGGCTTCACGGTCCTGGCGACGCTGACCGCGCTCGCCACCCTGGAGCACTGGTTCCTGATGCTGCCGCTGCCCTCGGCGGAGCTGTGGCGCTGGAGCCTGCCGGCCCGGGCGTCCGGGGAGGCGGCGAGACCGCCAGATCGCGTGTAGGTCGGGGGATCACAGCCGGGCGGCGCACGTCCACCAATCTGGAACTGGTCTTGTGCGAAATCCGGTGTCACAGGCGGGATCAACCCGCAGGGTTTGTTCGGGGAGAGGCGACATGGACTACGAGACCTTCTTCGGGACTGAGATCGCCGGTCTCCACCGGGAGGGGCGCTACCGGGTCTTCACCGACCTCGAGCGCCATGCCGGCAACTTCCCGCATGCCACGCACCACCATGCCGGCGGCACGCGGCCGGTCACGGTCTGGTGCTCGAACGACTATCTCGGCATGGGCCAGCACCCGAACGTCATCGGGGCGATGCACGAGGCGATCGACCGCTGCGGCGCCGGCGCCGGCGGCACCCGCAACATCTCGGGCACGAATCACTATCACGTGCTGCTGGAGCAGGAACTCGCCGACCTCCACGGCAAGGAGGCGGCCCTGCTGTTCACCTCCGGCTACGTGTCGAACTGGGCGGCGCTCGGCACCCTGGCGTCGCGCCTGCCGAACTGCGCGGTCTTCTCGGATTCCGAGAACCACGCCTCGATGATCGAGGGCATCCGGTTCTCGCGCGCCGAGCGCCACATCTTCCGCCACAACGACCCGGAGGATCTGAACCGCAAGCTCGGACTGGTCGACCCGGCCCGGCCGAAGCTGGTCGCCTTCGAGTCGGTCTACTCGATGGACGGCGACATCGCGCCGATCGCCGAGATCTGCGACGTGGCCGAGGCCCACGGGGCACTCACCTACCTGGACGAGGTCCACGCGGTCGGCCTCTACGGCGCCCGCGGCGGCGGCATCTCGGAGCGGGACGGAGTCGCCCACCGGCTCGACGTGATCGAGGGCACGCTGGGCAAGGCGTTCGCGGTCCACGGCGGCTACATCACGGCCTCCGAGAAGCTCTGCGACTTCGTACGCAGCTTCGCCTCGGGCTTCATCTTCACCACCTCGCTGCCCCCGGCCGTCGCGGCGGGCGCGGCGGCCTCGATCCGCCACCTGAAGACGAGCGGCACCGAGCGCGCCCGGCACCAGGAGCGCGTGGCGAAGGTCCGGCAGGCGCTGGAAGCCGCCGACATCCCGACCATGCCCAACGACAGCCACATCGTGCCGGTGATGGTCTGCGACCCCGTGCTGTGCAAGGGAATCTCCGACACCCTGCTCGACGAGTTCGGCATCTACGTGCAGCCGATCAACTACCCGACGGTGGCCCGCGGCACGGAGCGCCTGCGGATCACCCCGTCGCCGCTGCATACGGATGCCGACATCGCCCGTCTCGTCGAGGCGCTCACCACGATCTGGGGACGGATCGGGCTCCGGCAGAAGGCCGCGGAGTAGGGCGCTCGTCCCCTCCCCTTGCGGGGAGGGGTAGGGGTGGTGCAGGCGGCACCGCTCCGCTCGATGTTGTACCACCCCCACCTCCGGCTCCTCCCCACCCAGATCGGGCTTGCCCGCCCTGGGCAGACACGAAGCGGATCTCGGACGAGTCCGAGATCCGC
>NZ_JBFUGA010000060.1:0-37445 GCF_056403155.1 Methylobacterium sp. P3_A11 | reverse complement strand
CTGTAGCGTTGCTCTGACCGCGTGCGTGGTCGTGGCGCAGCCGTGAAGAACCTGTCCCATAACGCCCCCGGTGTGCGGCGGTTACAGCTAAATTGATGCCACCACACCGCGGGACTGCACAGCTAGGCCCCATGCGGTCATCCGTGCTGAATTCCGCGTCGGCAGCCTCAACTGCCATTGGATCGGCCGGCTCGGCTGTCGGGGCCGAGGCCGGCCCAGCTCTGGCGAAAGCCGCGAGGAAGGCCACGCCGAGGGCGCGCTGCGGCCGCCTACTCATCGGCCGCCACGGCAAACGCCGCGTCGCTTGTAGCCCGCCGCGGCTCGTAGCGCGCTTCGCCATCCGCGAGCGCCGCGAGGCCGACGGGCCGCGCTGTCAGTGGGGCGATGCGGTCTAGGAATGAGCGGAGCGGTATCTGCAGCAGCCGGACACGCTTCGACGTAGCGGAACTCCCAAGGACGCCTGTCCGCGAAAGCACAGCAGCCAGTCTTGCCGTCTCTCGTCTGATGATGACAGTGCTTCCCGCGCATTAGGCTTATACGCAATCTCCGAGATAATTACCCCACCATCAAAATGAGTATATTGTTCAACTCACTGCCGCCGTCATCACAGTAGTAAAATATTTCGATATCTGGCGGAGGCTGGGAATGGCTTGGAGGTTGATATTATTTGCGGCATTTTGCGTCTTGAGTGCCAGGGCATATGCCAACGGTGAAATATCCGTAAACATGGCTTTGATCTCCAACGGCGATCTCACCGTGTTTGGGACTTTGAACCCGCCCCATGCTGCAAACGTCAGCTTGGACGATAAATATGATGCTCGTTCTGATCAGGATGGACGCTTCTCGTTTCGAATCCCCTACCATCCAGAAAAATGCGTCGTCACGCTCAAGTCCGATACTGTCAGCCGGCAGGCAGTCGTTGGTTATTGCTCCCAACCGCACTTCGTTCAGGTTGCGGCGGTCGCTGCGAAGCCTGCGCCTCTGACGCCTGCGGCCAACAGTCCGAAGGGAGAGGTCGGGCCGCGTGGTCCGCAGGGGGCCGCTGGCCAGCAGGGTCCGGAGGGTCCGCAGGGCGAGCGTGGCGCAAGGGGCGATCAAGGTCCGGCCGGCCCGGCTGGGCCTCCTGGTCAGGTTGGACAGGTGGGTCCGAAAGGGGAGAAGGGAGATAAGGGCGAGCGCGGGCCGGCGGGACCCGAAGGCAAAGCAGCCGCCGCTGCGGCGGGCCTTCGCGTCGAGACGGTAGAATGCGCAGCGGGCGGTCGCTGCGTCGCCAGTTGCGGGAGCGAGGAGTTCGCCGTGAATGGGACCTGCAGCGGCGGGGAGCGGCCTGCGATGGACGAAAGCAGTATCTACTGTTTCGCGATGGGGTCCGCGCCCGCCTCGCTCAAAGCGCGGGCCATCTGCGCAAGGCGTTGAACGAGGGCTTCTCGATCTCTTCGAGCTCAGCTGCGGGGTCGTGATGTCGGCGAGAGCGCATGAAAAAGCCCGCCGTCCTGAGGCGGCGGGTTGTTGCAGGGTCCACGCTCTTCAATCCGGCGGGCCTATTGCCGCTTGAAGAACCACTATCCCTGCCGGTCGCCGTTGGGTGGACTGTCCTGCTCCGCATCAGCAGTGCGCGACGTTCGGGGGCTGGTGCCGTGATGCATCATGGCTGACCTCCAATCCGGTGTCGGCGCCGCATTTGATGGGCGCCGAGAACCTCAGGCTAGGAGCGTCCGTCGGGGATAGCAAGGGCCGGCGAGACCGGCCTATTCGCTGACACGAACGCGGCGGATGTGCTCGACGCAGTAAAGGATCGTTGAAGCCGCGACGTTCGACGTGGCAGACCTCCTCGACATAGCGGGCGGCGGGGCGCAGTGGACCGTCTGGCCGGGGTAGTAGCCGTTGTTGGCCGAGGCGATGGCGCTGCCGACCTCGATGCTGCCGAGTACGCCGAGCGCGGCGGTCCCGCTGACGCCGATACCGTCACGGGCTTGCGCCCCGGCTGAGCGCCGCAGAGGATGAGAGTGGCCAGGGCGGCCGTGCTGCCGATCTGCCGGAACGAGCCACGCAAAGCTCACCTCGTTCGTGCGGACGGCCCCGCGCGCGTCGGCGCGCAGGACCCCAATCCACCGGATGCCCACGGTGCGGCCACCCATCTGGGGTCAGGGTCAGGGTGCGATGGGTCAGTTCACGAAGGTCGTCCACCTACCGATCAGTGACGAGCCGCGGCTTGATGCTCGGCTCGAGGACGTTCGCGAAGCGCAATGCCTTAGGCCTGCAGGAAGTCACGAGCGATAGTGAGCCCCAAGGCGCTCAGAATGTCGGTCCCCTGGTTAAGGACCCGAAGCCCCTCATCCGTGCCAGTGAGCGAGCGCGAGCAATTTTAATTGCCTGCCAGCATCGATGTGCGCCTGCAGAGCCCTGATGGCTCTCAAGAAGGGCCGCGACTCGTCTAGCATCTGATCGGTGTCGGGTTTTTTTTCTCGAAAGAACCCCGTTTCGGAGCGGATCGATTCCAATTGGTCGAGTGCAGCCCATTGCGCGGCTAGGCGTGGCTCGAATTGCTGACCGAAAGGGATGTACTCAGCGTGGACAAGAGAGCCAAAAGACAACTGGAGTTCGATCGCTAGATTTTCATAATGTTCAGTCGATGGAATATAAATAAGTGAGTTTGATGTGCGCGCCACCCCTCAGAAGGTGTAACAAGCATTTATTTTAGATCTTGAAGATAATTAACATGAAAAATATAAGCCAAGCTCGAGGAATGATTCGGAAAATGACTTAGGTTGAGGGACAAACCGTTCGGCTTGATTTCGGCAGATGAGGTCACAGGCGAGGGTCGTAACGGCGAGTGGACGGAAGCGCGCCAGCCACGCCGGGGTGCGCTCGACGATCCAGCGGTAGCGTCCCAGGTGCTCGCTGCTCTCAATGCCGCGGCGAGCGATGCGCGGCGTGATGCTGCGTGCCCGGCACTCACACCGGCAACGGTGATGATCGTAGCCCTTGTCCGCGTGAAGCAATTCCGGCCTCGGCGCGCGCACTGCATCCGGCCTCCGGCACCGCAGCATCGACCTTGAGCAACAACCTTGGCGTCTGGCGGAACCCCCCGCGCCGCATCGGGTTGCCACCCCAACGCAACTGCGAAGGAGTCATCGATGCGGAAGCTCGCTCTCATCTCCGCCGTCACCCTGTCTCTCGGAGCCCTCGGCACGACCGGCGCGCAGGCGCAGGGCTACGGCTACGGCGGCCATCACGGTGGTTACGGCTATGGCCGGGGCTACGATCGCGGATACGGCCCGCGCCGCGACTTCGGGTATCGCCGTCACCGTGGCCTCTCGACCGGGGCCGCGATCGGTCTCGGCATCGCCGGCGCGGCAGCCGGGGCTGCGGCGGCGGGCGCGCTGGATCGGGGACCGGGTTACTACGGCCGGGGCTACTGAGCTAAGGTACGCCTCACGTGGATGGAGCCCTGCCGCCCCTGCGGCGGGGCTCGGCCTCTATCCGGCAACTGAAGGTCGCGACACAGACCTCGGTAGGCCCTTGATCCCCCGGACTCCGTCCACCAAGGATCGAGTTAAGGCGTAGGAGCCCCTCCGCTCCATCGGCGGCGTGGACGCAACCCCGTCAGCGCACCCAGCGAGCAATCTGTTCGCGGATTGTCGGCCGGACCGCGCGTCGCGCCCGTGCGCTCGCGAAGCGATCGATGCGGATCCTGTCCGTCGGAACCTGACGCAGAAACCGCTCCGCGATCTCGAAGATCAGGATGTCCGGCTGAACCGCCTCGATGTAGCGCCAGTCTAGATTGGCCGACCAGATCGCGTGAACCTCGCGGAAGGTTTCGGCCAGCATCGCGGTGAGGCGCGCACCGGGGCTGTAGATGTAGGAATCGCCGAACAGCACCACCCGCCGGGAATCGGGCGCCGCTACATTCTCGAACACCACCCGCGACCCTACGAACAGGCCCCGCGGCCGGATGGCCCGTCCCGATTCGCGCACATCGACCAGAGCATTCGCGTCGACTCGCGCCGCGCGCCGGGGGAAGTCGTAGGCGACATACGCCTCGTCGATCGGAGGAGCGAGCTTCTCGCCCAGATCGAAGGTGAAGCGCTCGGTTACGCAGGTCCCGCTGAAGACATGGGCGGCGACAGGTGCATCCAGGGCCTCGCAGAGCGCGCGGTAGGCGGTGAGGTAACCGCGATAGGTCCAGTGTGTGTCGGTCCGCAGATAGACCGGTTCGTCGACCCGCGCCGCAAGAAGGGGCGTCTGAAGGTCGACCATGGTGGCGCCGCTGTCCCGGGCGACCATGCGGGCGAGGCGGAGACCCGGCGGATCCGCGAGTCCGGGAAAGGGACGGCCGAGCAGGTCGGGGTAGATCGCCAGCTTGTCGGGGACGACGGTGTGCACGTGGCGGATCCCGAGACCGTCGAGGCGACGCGCGCGTCGGCCGATCAGCCGCATCCAGCGCGTCAGGATCCGGCGGGACGTGGCGGTGTCGCCGTAGAAGGCTTCCACCTCGCTGGCGCGTCCGACCCAGTACAACCAGCCTTCTTGCCCCACGGCCACGCCGCTGCCGCTTGCCTTCAAGGGTCCCAGCCTCCCGCCGCCGGTGACAATTCCGGCCGATGATATCGGGCTCACGCGTCGACGGATCCGCGATGAATTGCAACCCCCGCGCCGCCGCACGGCGCCGAGGGGCGATGGCGGGCCGGTGCGATTGGTCGCCGCGAGGCCGTACGCCGCTTCGGACCCAGTTTTTCGTTCGAGGGGGGCTGCGCGGCGAAACTTTATCGTCGTGCCGCGGGTACTGTCGTCAAACGCGCCGATGCGCGCGGTGTTGCGAGAAGGGCCGGGTCATGTCCGCGCTTGTCACGTTCGTCGGCTGCAGTCTCGTTCTGTCGGGCTTCGCGGCCGAGCAATTCGCCGAGCACCGCTGGCTCGCCGCGAGCCGCCCGGCGCCGCTCGATGCCCTGGCGGTGCTCGCCCTGGCGCTTCCGGCGGCCGGGCTCATGCTGATGGCGACGCTGGCGGTGTGATCCCGGTCGGTGCCCGTCTCACTCCGCGTCCACACAGAACAGGACCCCGACCGTCCGCTCCTTGCGCCAGATGAGCTTCACCGCGTACCGCATGTCAGCGTTGTTCAGGACGAGTTCGAACACGTTCTCGAGCCGCACCACCTGTGAGCCGAGGAATTCCAGCATCGCGCCACGATCGGAGATGTTCTTGACCTGACAGGGGTAGCGCGTCCCGTCCCGATGCTGCGCAAACGCCATAAGGGCGGTCGGCTTTCGCTCCATCGCCCGGCGCTCCACGATGGCGATGGACGGGCTGGTGTTGCGGGACACGGCGGTCGTTCCTGCCGATCTCGGCCGAAGCGGCGCGATATCAATAAAATTGCTCCGGATTTGCTAACATGTGATTGATGATCCGCGCGGTTGTCAGAAAACATCAGTTTCCGGGCTGTCTATTTCTCCGGCGCTGGATGTTCTTCACGGGCCTTCTTTGCGCGGCGGCGGACCCTCGCCAGCCTTGATGAACCGGCCGACCAGGAGGCCGAGCGGGATCGACGCGAGGAACCAGATGCGCAGGAATCGAACGGCCTTCATGGGTCTGCTCCACCGGCGTGATCGGACCTGCATCACACCACACTCCCCATCGGTTGCCGAGTCGGCTTCCGGGGCTGCCTGCGGGATGCGCTTCGTCGGCGGAAGGCGGTGGCCTATCTGAGGCCTTGGGCGGTGACTGCCGGTCCGGTTCCGGACCGGGCCTGCCCCACGGATATCCGGAGACGACCATGCGCAGCCGCCGAGGCCTGATGTTTCTGGCGGGATTCACCGTCGCCCTGCCGCTGTCCGGCGCGGCCGAGGCGCCTGGACATTTGCCCCCGGCCCCGCCGGCTCCGGATCTGCAGGGGCTGCCGAATTTCTCGCGCAGCGTCCAGGGAACCGGCTTGCCGGGCCTGGACGGCGGCCATGTCTTCCTCTGGAACCGGCCGCAGGGCTTCGACCCGGCCTCGACCCTGCGCGTCGACCGGCACGTGCCGGAGGGTTCTGGCGAGGCCACTCACACCTACAAGGCGATCTGGGCGCTCGGATCCACCGGACCGCAGAACGCCGGCTACGAGTGGACGATCACGGGAGAACTGCACAACCGCGCCCTCGCCAGCACAGGCGCGCAGAACGTCGCGGTCAACGGCACGGTCTTCAAGGAGCCGAATGGAGTGGGACCGGTCGGCCCGTCCTGGGCCGGCAATTTCAATTGCGTGGACATGACCGACGAGGCCGATCCCGTGGCCTCCTGCATCGGTGCCGAGATCGATGTCTCCGCCCAATCGCCGACCACGGATCGCAACCGTCAGCGCGTCGGCCTGCAGATCTCCACCGGCGGGGTGCCGGGCGCCCATACCGGTTACGGAATCCTCATGGGAAACCTCGCCGGATCCATCACCGACCGCGCGATCTCCTTCCAGGGGGAGGGCACCTACGGGATCGGGATCGATGCCGCCGCCGCCAGGTTCACGGGCGTGCCGATCCTCCTCGGCGCCGGTCAGGCGATCGGCCTCGACGGGAACCGCGACGGTGGGTTCATCCGCAGCCTCGGATTCGACGGGCGCGATCTCGTGTACGAGACGGGATCGGGACCGGTGGTCCGGATCAGCGACGCCGGACGCATCGAGGCGGCCTCGGTCCGCGAGACCCTGCCACGGCCGCCCGCCGACAGCCGTGCGCCCTGCACCCCGGGCGACCATGCCTGGGATGACGCCTTCGAATACCGCTGCGTCGCCCCCGACCGATGGAAGCGGGCGGCGCTCAGCGACTGGTGACCGGGGGCCGGATCCTCAGCGGTCGAGGATCCGCACCACGGCGCGGGTTTCGGGATCGACGACCACGATCTTGTCGCCCGGCGCCACGAAGTAACCGAAGCGGCGGAGGCGCGGGTTGGGCGCTTCCGTGAAGGGGGCCAGCCGCACGTCGGGCGGCACGATGCTGCCCGGACGAAGCGGAATCGACCCGACGATCGGTCCAGGCCCCACCGGACGACGTACGATGTAATCGCGCACGATGACGTCGTCGTCTGGGCCGAAATCGTCGGGCGCCACGATCACGGCCTGCGCGAAGGCGGAGCCGGTGAACAGCGCGGCGAACCCGAGGGATGCTGCGAGGCTGGCGCGTGTCGACATGGCGGGCTCCGTGATGGGCTAGGCCGCCGGAAACATCAGGGCCTGCACTTCGGTTCCCCCGGGGGCGGTCAGCGGCCCACCTGAGCGGCCTCGGCAAGGGGGACCGGCGACCAGCGGGTGAGCTGTACGTATCCGTCCGACGCCGCCACCACGACGTGGCGCCGGTGGCGATGCACGACCGTACCGGGGGTGTGCCCATGGCGCTCCTGCCAGCCATGGGCCTCCGCAACGAAGACCCGGGCGTCCCCGAGACGGGCGATCGTCTCGACGGTGCCGAAGGCCCGAACCCGGCGCAGGACCGTCTCCACCTCCTGCCGGAAATCGAGGGTTCGGTCGGCATCGCTCGCGCGGGGCCAGTAAGAGCCGTCGCCCTGCGGCTCGCATCGCCGCCAGTGGCCGGGAAGATCGCGTCCGAGCGGCCCCGCGGCGAGGCGGCGTGCGGCCATCTGGCACTTCGCGAGCAGCGTCTCGTGGGTCTCCTGGGGACTAAGCGCGAAGATGTCCTGAGCGAGGATATCGCCGGTGTCGAAGCCGTCGGCGAGCACGTGGGCGGTGACGCCCCAAGTCTCGTAGCGGTCGAGCACGGCCCGGAATAACGGGTAGGGTCCGCGCCCCGTCGGGAGCGGAGACGGATGGATGTTGAGGCCGTAGGCGGCGCGACCCTTCCACCCGCGGACCAGCCATGGATAGCCGGCCACCACGAGAGCCCACTCCCGGCCGTGCTCGACCTGGAGCGCCTCGATGTCCCGCTCCCGGATCCGCGAGAGCTGGATCGGCAGGCGCAGCGACCGAGCCCGTGCGACGATCACGTCGTTGTGGTCGTAGATGCCGTCGCAGGGCCGCGTGAACAGCTTCACCGGGGTCCAGCCGACGTCCAGCAGGCCCTCGAAGACCCCACCCAGGAAGTCGATGCCGGCGAACGCGAACTTCATGGTTGCCGCCTGCGACCTTGTGCACGTGGAGGGCCACGGTCCGCCGCCTGCCCGGGGGCGTCCCCAGCCTTACCTTGATCGGGTTCGTCAGGGTAGCAAGGGGTTTAAACGTGCGTCGGGTGATCATCTATGGCGGGACCGGCGGTATCGGCCTCGCCACCGCACGCGCCCTCCGGGTCCGTGGCTATGCCCTGCATCTCGCTGCCCGGGACGGGGATCGCCTGTCCCAGGCCGCCGCTGAGCTGGGCGAAACCAGCGTCACGGCGGGAGACGTCACCGATCCGGATTTCCTGTCCGCCGCGACCGAGGCCGCGGGGCCGCAACTCGCCGGCTTGGTCTACGCAGTCGGCACCATCAACCTGCGTCCCCTCGGCCGGCTGACCCGGGCTGACGTCGAGCGCGATTTCGCCGTCAACGCGCTGGGTGCCTTCTCGGCAGTGCAGGCCGCAGCCGGCGCGCTCAAGGCCGGGTCCGGCGAGGCCGGCTCCGGGGTCGTGCTGTTCTCGACCGTGGCCGTGGCGCAGGGATTCGCGGCGCATGCCTCCGTCGCGATGGCCAAGGGCGCCGTCGAGGGCCTAGCACTGTCCCTGGCCGCCGAACTCGCCCCCCAGATCCGCGTCAACGTCGTGGCGCCGTCCCTGACGCGGACGCCCCTCGCCGCCGGGATCACCGGCAACGAGACCCTCGCCCAGGGGATCGCCGCGATGCACGCGCTGCAGCGGCTCGGGCGCCCGGAGGATGTCGGCGCCCTGGCCGCGTTCCTCGTTTCGGACGAGGCGGCCTGGATCACGGGCCAGGTGATCGGCGTGGACGGCGGCCGCTCCGCCCTCCGCACCAAGGGCTGAGGCGGTGACCGCGAAACGCCGCGCCGCCGCCCCGCGGGGCACGCTCCGGTTCGTGCTCGGCGACCAGCTGACCCGCCGGGTGTCGAGCCTCGTCGACCTCGATCCCGAACGCGACGTCGTCCTGCTCGTCGAGGTTCGCGACGAAGCCACCTATGTCCGCCACCACAAGCAGAAGATCGCGTTCCTGTTCGCCGCCATGCGCCATTTCGCGGCCGAGCTGGAGGCCGAGGGGATCGCCGTCGACTACGTGCACCTCACGGATCGGGGCAACACCGGCAGCTTCACCGGCGAGCTGGAACGCGCGGTCGCGCGCCACAAGCCCGAACGGGTGGTGGTCACCGAGCCGGGCGAGTGGCGCGTCTGGGCGATGATGCAGGACTGGCGCGAGACCCTGCCCGCGCCGCTGGAGATCCGCGCCGACAACCGGTTCCTGTGCCCCCGCGAGGAATTCGCCGCCTGGGCCGAGGGCCGGCACCACCTGCGGATGGAGACCTTCTACCGGGGCATGCGGCGGCGCACCGGCCTTCTCATGGACGACGGCGAGCCTGCCGGCGGCCGCTGGAACTTCGACCCCGAGAACCGCAAGCGCTTGCCCAAGGGACATCGTCCGCCGGACCGGATCGGCTTCCAGCCCGATGCCGTGACGCGCGCGGTCATCGACTTGGTCGGGACGGAGTTCGGCGACCATTTCGGCGATCTCACCGGCTTCTCCTGGCCGGTGACCCGGGCCGACGCCCTCGCGGCGCTCCGACACTTCCTGGCGGAGTGCCTGCCGACCTTCGGCGACTACCAGGACGCCATGAAGACCGGGGCGCCCTTCCTGTATCACGCGCTCCTGTCGCCCGCCCTCAATGCCGGCCTGCTCACCGCCGAGGAGGTGTGCTGGGCCGCCGAGCGGGCCTATCGTGACGGTTCGGCCCCGCTCCACTGCGTCGAGGGCTTCATCCGGCAGATTCTCGGCTGGCGGGAATACGTGCGCGGCCTCTACTGGGCACGGATGCCTGCCTATCGGGACACCAATGCCCTCGGCGCCAGCCGCGACCTGCCGTGGTTCTACTGGTCGGGGGAGACCCGGCTCAACTGCGTCGCCCAGGTCGTCACGGAGACGCGCGCCCACGCCTACGCTCACCACATCCAGCGCCTGATGGTCACCGGCAACTTCGCCCTGATTGCCGGCCTCGACCCGGCCCAGGTCGAGGAATGGTACCTGATCGTCTTCGCCGATGCCTACGAATGGGTCGAACTGCCCAACGTCCACGGAATGGTCCTGTGGGCCGACGGGGGCGTGATGGGCTCCAAGCCCTACGCAGCCTCGGGTGCCTATATCGACCGCATGTCGGATTACTGCGCGTCCTGCTCCTACGACGTGAAGGTCAAATCCGGGCCGGACGCCTGTCCGTTCAACTATCTGTACTGGAACTTCCTGATCCAGAACGAGGAGCGACTGGCAGGGAATCAACGGATGGCCATGCCATACCGGACCCTGCGCGGCTTGGGCGACAAGCGCCGCGCGGAGATCCGCCGCGACGCCGCCGCGTTCCTCGATGCCCTCGACGTCGGACCGGACGATCAAAGCGGGGACCAGACCGACAGCGTCAGATAGGGAGAGGCTCGGGCGCGGCCGGTCTCGGACTGGAGGCCCGCCGACGCGCGGACGCTGTATCGGCCGAAGGAGAAGTCGGTCGCGTGGAGGCCGAGGCTCCATTTCGCGTATCCGGTTGCGTCCGTGTAGAGCGCGGCCTCAGGGCCGATATAGGTTTCCCAGAGCCGATAACCCCAGGCGAGCCGCGCCCAGAGGCTGTCGCGGGCCGATCCCGCGACCACGCTCGCCTGAAGAAGCGTCGCCTCCGTCGGGCGCGCCCAGACCTCGCCGTGCAGCCGTAGGCCGAAGCGAGTCGGCAGGGCATCGACCCTCGGCGCGGCGAGCAGCATCTCCTTCGTGATCTCCGGGCCGGCGAAGGCGGCGATCACGCCCCAGTCGAAGAACCACTGATAGCCGGCGACCGCGGCGGCGGCGACGGTATATCGCGCGCGGGGGCCGTCCGCGCCACGCTCCGCGCGTCGTCCTCCGCCGACGGTCGCCAGCGTGGCGAAACCCTCCTGCGCGAGGGCGCTGAGGCCGACCTTCGCTCCGAGGGTCAGGAAGGTATCGCCGCCGGCGTCGAGGCTGCCGAAGAGCAGCGTGTCGATTTCGCTGGCACGCGCTGGGACAGTAAAAAGCACGATGCTCGAGATCAGTGCAAATAGTCCGGATGCGAAGTCACCGATCTTTGAGGCGACGCGCAGACTTATCGTGCTCGATCCTCCGGAGCCGGAGGATCAGCTTAAGATAAAATTAACCGTTCTGCATGGATTCGTGGGTTGTAATCCCCGTATTTGTTGGGCGCTGGCATCAATCGATCGGCAGACGCGTGGCGATGCTGGCATGCGGCACGCTGCGACTTGGCGAAGGCAGGCCCAGCCAGCGAGCGCCCCCCGGGGCGCGGTTGCCCGCCGGACACCATCACGTTGTCGCGAATCTGCCGTGCTTGGCGTGCCAGATGAACTCGGCTAGAGCCCCCGCGGGAAAGCGAAGGTTGGCGGATCCTTGACCTCCGGTGCACGAACGTCGGACGTCCTCACCGTGCTGGCGAGCCAGGAGGGCGAGCGCCTCACCGTGGGCGACATCGTCGCGGTCCTGCGGGACCGCGCCTTCGCGCTGCTCGTGGTCCTGCTCGGGCTGCCGAACTGCCTGCCCATGCCGCCGCCGATCCCGCTGATCTGCGGCCTGCTCCTGCTGCTGGTGGCGATCCAGATCGCCGCCGGCATGTCGGCGCCGTGGCTGCCGCGGATGCTGTTGGGCCGGTCGATCGCCCTGGTGGATGTCCGGCGCGCGGTCACCCGTGCGGTTCCGATCCTGCGCCGGCTGGAGCGCTGGTCTCGCCCCCGCGTCAGCGTGTTCGAGACCGCGCTCGGCATGCGCGGCATGGGGATCGTCCTGCTGGCCCTCGCCCTCGCGCTGATCGTGGCCGCGCCGATCGTGGGGCAGATCCCCCTCGGTCTCGCGGTCTGCCTGGTCGGGCTCGGGCTCGTCGAGCGCGACGGTCTCGTCGTGTTGGGCGGCCTCGTGATCGGGATATTCGGCGTCGCCATCAATGCCGGCTTCGCCTACGCGGTCATTTCCGGGATCGTCGGTCTTCTCAACCTCTGAGCGCGGCTCAGAGGCGGTAGCGGATCTGGTCGGTCCAGAAGCGCTCCAGGCGGCCGAGGGCCTGGTTCAGGCGGTTGAAGTCGTCCTCCGAGATGCCGCCGATCGGCGCGATCGTCCGTGCGTGCTTGTCGTACAGACCCTGGATGATCTCGTGGACCTGGCGACCCTTGTCGGTCAGGCTGATCCGAACCGAGCGGCGATCCGTCTTCGAGCGGGCGTGATGGAGGTAGCCGGCCTCGACCAGCTTCTTCACGTTGTACGAGACGTTGGAGCCGAGATAGTAGCCCTTCGTCCGCAATTCGCTCGCGGTCAGCTCCTTGTCGCCGATGTTGTAGAGGAGGAGGGCCTGGACGCTGTTGACGTCCTCGCGGCCACGCCGCTCGAACTCGTCCTTGATCACGTCGAGGAGCCGGCGATGCAGCCGCTCCACCAGATGGAGCGCCTCGAGGTAGGACCCCTTGGCGGTCGAGGCTTCCTCGGGGGCTTCGATCTGCGTGATCCGCGCGTTCTGGGTCTTCATCTCTGCCTCGCCATCCGTTGGATGCGGCATCCGTTCGATGCTGTGCCGCTGCTGATGGATAAGCTAGGGCTCGGGAATGAAAGGCGATTTAAGCGACAGGATGAATTCGCGATTTACTCTTCGCGGTAAAGACAAACTGAAGAGAAGATAAGAACGGTTCGTTCACCGTGCTTCCTGTGCCGCCAGCCAGGACAGCAGGAAGTACAACGTCACAACGCTGATCCCGAATACGAGCAACGGAACCGGCAGCGGCAACAGTTGCGGTGTCAGGACCGCGAGCGTCATCGCCGACGTGACCGCAAGCAGCCAGATCACGCCGCCCCAGGCGCTCGTGAGCCAGAGGCCTATCGCTGCCGCGGCATCGATCACCGCGAAATAGACGATCGCGGACTGGCGGCCGAAGGGCTCGGCCTCGAAGGGGCGGATGCCCGGCAGAACGTCGAGGATCGTCGCCCAGGCGAGGACGCTCTTGAGGAGCCAGACGAGGGCGGTGAGCCGCATGAACCAGATCAGCGCCGTGTCCCAGGTGCCGGGCGCGGGTCCCTGAGCGCGCTCGATCCGGTCGCTCGGGATGCCGCCCGGCCTGGGCGCCTTGCGCCGGATCGGAAGGTAGCCGGGCACTACCGGTGACTCGCGGAGATGATGGGCCGGTTCATGGGCGAAGGGCCGGGATCCTGGTTTGTGGAGACGGAACGTGCCGGGTTGAAGCGGTTCCGCCGTCCTGCGTCAACGGTCGGGTTTCGCCGCCTCGGCGCGGTGTGGTAGTCGAACGCCTCCGGCGCATGAGCGCCGCGCGATCCGCGGCGTGGTCCGCGCGAACGGTAGCGAAGCCGCATGTCAGACACCCTGCCAGAGCCGCGCCCCCTCGCCGTGGAGGCCGCCCGCGAGGGCGCCCGCGTGGAGGGCCTGAAGATCACACAGCGTCCGCGCCGCAACCGGAAATCGGACTGGTCGCGCCGTCTCGTCCGCGAGCACACCCTCACGGTGGACGACCTGATCTGGCCGATGTTCGTGATCGAGGGTGAGAACCGGCGTGAGCCGATCGCCTCGATGCCGGGCGTCGAGCGGCTGTCCGTGGACGAGATCGTGCGCGACGCCGAGCGCGCGGCGCGGCTCGGCATCCCGGCGGTCGCCTTCTTCCCCTTTACCGAGGTGTCGCTGCGCGATCCGACCGGCTCGGAGGCGCTCAACGCCAACAACCTCGTCTGCCGGGCCGTGCGCGCCGTGAAGCGGGCCGTGCCCGAGGTCGGGATCATGACCGATGTCGCCCTCGATCCCTATACCAGCCACGGCCATGACGGCCTGCTGAAGGACGGGGCGATCCTGAACGACGAGACCGTGGCGGTCCTCGTGGAGCAGAGCCTGATCCAGGCGGAGGCCGGGACCGACATCATCGCGCCCTCCGACATGATGGACGGGCGCGTCGGTGCGATCCGCGCCGGCCTCGACAAGGCCGGCTTCCTCGACGTGCAGATCATGGCGTACGCGGCCAAGTACGCCAGCGCCTTCTACGGACCGTTCCGCGACGCGATCGGCACCAAGGCGGCGCTCGTGGGCGACAAGCGCACCTACCAGATGGATCCGGGCAATTCGGCCGAGGCCCTGCGCGAGGTCCGGCTCGACCTCGACGAGGGCGCGGATTCCGTGATGGTGAAGCCCGGCCTGCCGTATCTCGACATCATCCGCCGGATCCGGGACGAGTTCCAGGTGCCGACCTTCGCCTATCAGGTGTCGGGCGAGTACGCGATGATCGAGGCCGCCGCCCGGAACGGCTGGCTCGACGGCGATCGCGCGATGGTCGAGGCGCTCCTCGCGTTCAAGCGGGCCGGGGCGGACGGCGTCCTCACCTATCATGCGCCGCGGGTCGCGGAGCGCCTGCGCAGCCATCCGTGAGGCACGGGCACCGCTGGCTGCTGGCAGCCGCCGTCGCGGCCGGATTCCTCGGCGGACTCGTGGCCTGCCAGGACACCCTCCGCCGGGATCGCGTCGCCACCTGCCGCCGAGCCCTCCCGGCGGTCGCGCCGGAGGCCGGGATCCGGTTGCTGCGTGCGGCGCCGGGACCGGCGGCGAACTCGGTGCGGGTCGACTACCTGCATGGCGACCGGCCGCACTGGTTGACCTGCCGCTTCGACGCCGGGACGACCCTCGTGGCGCTCGCCACGGAGGCGACCACCCTGTCCGGACCCGCGCTCTACATGCTGAAGCGCTTCTACCTCGACACGCCCGACGCCGCCGCCGGCGATCCGGCCGAGCGGTGAGCGGCGCGGCGGCCGCCGCATCCCCTTGCGGCACCCTCGGGACGCACCCACTTTGTCGTCCGCAGGCTCGCTTGCAGGACGCGACATGATCCAGAACCCTCAACCCGACTACGCTCAGCGCTTCGACGCGCCTGGTTACGCCACCGCGCTGCCGGTGCCGTTCGTGCGGGCGAGCCTCGGCGGCCGGACGGTCGCGTATCTTCTCGATATCCTGTTCATCTTCGGCTTCACGGTCGTGCTGACGCTGTTGATCACGGTCATCGGCGTCGTGACGTTCGGCCTCGGCTGGACGCTGTTCGCGATCCTGCCGGCGAGCGGCATCATCTACAGCGCGATCACCGTCGGGGGATCGAAGCAGAGCACGATCGGCCAGCGTCTGATGGGTCTGCGCACGGTCGCGCCCGAGAGCGGTGCGCGAGTCGACGTCATCACCGCGGCCGTCCACGCGCTGCTGTTCTACGTCGCGGTCTCGACCTTCCTGCTCTGGTGCGTCGATATCGCCTTCGGTCTGATGCGGTCGGACCGGCGGCTCGGCCACGATCTGCTCCTGGGCCTCGCCGTCGTCCATGCGCGCTGATCGCAGTTTCCCGCACTGAAAATCTGACGGTGCGACCGGCGGGGCCATTGAGCGCCGGCCGGTCGGCTGTACATTGGCATGCCGGCGCCGCGAGGATGAACCCGGCGCAGGGTCTGTGAGAAGCGTGACCAGCCATCCGCGCGACACACCGCAATTCTACCTGACCGCTCCTTCGCCCTGCCCCTATCTGCCGGGACAGGAAGAGCGGAAGGTCTTCACTCACCTCGTCGGGCGGCGCGCCCGGGACCTCAACGAGATCCTGACCCAGGGCGGTTTCCGTCGCTCCCAGACCATCGCGTACCGTCCGGCCTGCGAGACGTGCCGCGCCTGCATCTCGGTGCGCGTCGTGGTCGACGAGTTCGTGCCGACCGCGAGTCAGAAGCGCATCCTGGCGCGCGGCGCCGACTGGGTCGGAACCCCAGAGCCGAACCGGCCGGCCTCCGAGCAATATGCCCTGTTCCGACGCTACCTCGACGCCCGCCACGGCGACGGCGGGATGGTCGACATGACCGTGCTCGACTACGCGATGATGGTCGAGGACAGCCACGTCGACACCCATCTCGTCTCGTACCGGCGGCACGGTCCGGATACGGCGATCACGGGGCGCGGCTCCGGACCGCCGCTGGCGTTTTGCCTGACGGATGTCCTCGCCGACGGGCTGTCGATGGTCTATTCGTTCTACGATCCCGCGGAGGCTGCGCGATCGCCCGGGACCTTCATGATCCTGGACCACATCAGCCGCGCCCGTCGGCTGGGTCTGCCGTACCTCTACCTCGGCTACTGGGTCGAGGGCTCGCGCAAGATGGACTACAAGTCCCGCTTCCGCCCGCAGGAGCGGCTGATGGGCCAGGGCTGGGTGCGGGTCGACCGCGCCGGGCACGACTGACGGTCCCCGGCCGTCGCCGAGCGGGCATGCTCGATCCGCATTGAGTGGCCGGGCCGGCGCATGCTACCGGCGACGCACGCAGTCCGGACCGTGCCGAGGCCACCATGATCCCCCGCTACAGCCGCCCCGCAATGTCGGCGATCTGGTCGCCGGAGAGCCGCTTCCGGATCTGGTTCGAGATCGAGGCGCACGCGACCACCGCGCTCGCCGAGATTGGCGTGGTGCCGAAGGCCGCGGCCGAGACGGTCTGGGCGAAGGGTCGGGATGCGGTGTTCGACGTCGCCCGCATCGACGCGATCGAGGCGGTGACGAAGCACGACGTCATCGCGTTCCTCACCCATCTCGCCGAGATCGTCGGCCCCGACGCACGGTTCGTCCACCAGGGGATGACGTCCTCGGACGTGCTCGACACCTGCCTCAACGTCCAGTTGGTTCGCGCCGCCGACATCCTGATCGCGGACGTGGATGCCCTGCTCGACGCCCTGAAGGCCCGGGCCTTCGAGCACAAGCGCACCCCCACCATCGGCCGCTCGCACGGCATTCATGCCGAGCCGGTCACCTTCGGACTGAAACTCGCCCAGGCCCATGCCGAGTTCGCGCGCAACCGCGCGCGCCTCGTCGCGGCCCGGGAGGAGGTGGCCACCTGCGCGATCTCCGGGGCGGTGGGTACCTTCGCCAACATCGACCCGCGGGTGGAGCATTACGTCGCCGAGCAGATGGGCCTGACGCCCGAGCCGGTCTCAACCCAGGTCATCCCGCGCGACCGGCATGCGATGTTCTTCGCGACGCTCGGCGTCGTCGCCTCGTCCCTGGAGCGCCTGGCGATCGAGATCCGCCACCTCCAGCGGACCGAGGTGCTGGAGGCGGAAGAGTATTTCTCAGAGGGCCAGAAGGGCTCCTCGGCGATGCCGCACAAGCGCAACCCGGTGCTGACCGAGAACATCACTGGCCTTGCCCGCATGGTGCGCGGCTACGTGACTCCGGCGCTGGAGAACGTCGCCCTCTGGCATGAGCGCGACATCTCGCACTCCTCCGTGGAGCGGATGATCGGCCCCGACGCCACCGTCACCCTCGATTTTGCCCTCGCCCGCATGACCGGAGTGATCGATAAGCTGCTGGTCTACCCGGCCACCATGCAGAAGAACCTCGACCGGCTCGGCGGCCTCGTCCATTCGCAGCGCGTGCTGCTGGCGCTGACCCAGGCCGGCGTGTCGCGCGAGGAGGCCTACCGTCTCGTCCAGCGCAACGCGATGCCGGTCTGGCGGGGGGAGGGGGACTTCCTGGCGCTGCTCAAGGCCGATCCGGATGTCACCGCCGCGCTCACGCCGGGGCAGATCGAGGAATGTTTCGATCTCGGTTACCATTTCAAGCACGTGGATACGATCTTCGAGCGCGTCTTCGGCACGGCCTCCTGAGCCGGCCGGACGATCCCTGCGCGAGCCGATCGCCTCGCGATCGGGACCGGCTCGAGGTCCCCGTCGCGATTCCCGGTCCGGCTGATCAAAAACCGTTCCGGCGGATCGCGCGCCGGGGTCCGCGACGAACACAGGAAGGCTATCCGTGACCGCTCCCCGCATCGTCTACCTCAACGGCCAGTTCCTTCCCTTCGAGGAAGCCCGCGTACCGATCATGGATCGCGGCTTTCTGTTCGCGGACGGCATCTACGAGGTCTCGGCGATCATCGATGGCCGGCTCGTCGACAACGCCGCCCACCTCGCCCGTCTCGACCGGTCCCTCGGCGAGATCGGGATCCGCAACCCGCACGATGCGGCCGGCTGGGAGCGCCTGCAGACCGAACTCGTCGCCCGCAACGGCGTCACCGAAGGGCTCGTCTACATGCAGGTGACCCGGGGCGTCGCGGAACGCGACTTCGCGTTCCCGAAGGCCGGGACCGAGCCTACCGTGGTGATGTTCACGCAGGCCAAGACCGTGCTGGCCAACCCGCTCGCCGAGACCGGCGCCCGGGTGATCACCGTCGAGGATCTGCGCTGGAAGCGTCGGGACATCAAATCGGTCGCCCTGCTGGCGCAAGTGCTCGCCAAGCAGCAGGCCGCCGAAGCCGGGGTCGCCGAGGCCTGGATGGTCGAGGACGGGGCGGTGACAGAGGGCTCCTCCTCCACGGCCTTCATCGTCAGCCGTGACCGGGTGCTGGTGACCCGGCCGCTCTCCACGGCGCTGCTGCCCGGCATCACCCGCGCCTCGGTGCTGCGGCTCGCCGAGGAGGCCGATCTGCGGATCGAGGAACGGCTGATTCCCGTCGCCGAGGCCCACGACGCCCAGGAGGCGTTCTACACCAGCGCCTCGGCCTTCGTGATGCCGGTGATCGCGATCGACGGCCGGCAAATCGGCGAGGGTCGCCCCGGTCCGCTGACCCGCCGCCTGCGCGAGTTGTACATCGAGGCCGCCCGTCGGGGCTGAGCGGCGCTTCCGAACGGCCCGGTTCCGTCCACTGCTCGACCGGCCCGCATCCGGTAACGGCAGGAACGGATCCCGGCCCCGGCTGTTCCCCCCCGAATTCGTGTCCCGAAACGGGGAGGCCACCGTGCCGAAGAAGCTCCTGTTCACCGCCATCGTGGCGGCCCTGGCTGCGGCGCCCGCTTGCGCACAGACGACCGGTCCGGTGCAGACGCCGCCCGATCGCGTCCGCCCGAGCGCCGATGCGCCGCCCAACGATCAGTCGCTGAGCGACAAGCTCCAGAAGAACGACGGGGTGATCAAGCCGCCGGATTCCGCGACGACCGGGACCGTGGTGAAGCCGGACCAATCCGGTGCGATGCCCGTGATCAAGCCCCACGAACTCCCTGGCCAGGCACCCGGAACCGAGGCCAAATAGCCGTCGCGAACCGGCCGCACGGCCCGCAGCGCGGGTCCCTCATGCGGCCGCTTGCTTGATTTCGCTGCCCGGATCGCGGAAACGGCAGACGACGTGCGCCGCCTGCACCCGTGGGCGGCGGCGTCCCGGTTTCCGTCGCGGGTAAGCAGGCAGGCATGGCCAACGTCGTCGTTGTAGGCGCCCAGTGGGGCGACGAAGGCAAGGGCAAGATCGTCGACTGGCTCTCCGAGCAGGCCGACATCGTCGTCCGCTTCCAGGGCGGCCACAATGCCGGCCACACGCTCGTCATCGACGGCGTCACCTATAAGCTGGCGCTGCTTCCCTCGGGCGTCGTCCGCGGCGGCAAGCTGTCCGTGATCGGCAACGGCGTCGTGGTCGACCCGTGGCATCTCGTCGACGAGATCGACCGGATCAAGGCGCAGGGCGTCGAGGTCTCGCCGGCTTCCCTGCGGATCGCCGACAACGCCACCCTGATCCTACCGCTCCACCGGGAGCTGGACCATTTCCGGGAGACGGCCAATGCCGGTCTCAAGATCGGCACCACCAAGCGGGGCATCGGGCCGGCCTACGAGGACAAGGTCGGGCGCCGGGCGATCCGGGTGGTCGACCTCGCCGATCCCGACGCCCTTCCCGCCAAGATCGAGCGGGTGCTCACCCATCATAACGCCCTCCGGCGCGGCCTCGGCATCGACGAGGTCAACGCGGCGGCTCTGCTCGACGATTTGAAGGCGATCGCTCCGAAGATCCTGCCGTACGCCGACACCGTCTGGGCGCTCCTCGACGAGGAGCGCAGGGCCGGCAAGCGCATCCTGTTCGAGGGTGCGCAGGGCGCGCTGCTCGATGTCGACCACGGCACGTATCCGTTCGTGACCTCGTCCAACATCGTCGCCGCACAGGCGGCCACGGGCTCCGGCCTCGGCCCGGGGGCGATCGGCTACGTGCTGGGCATCGCCAAGGCCTACACCACCCGCGTGGGCGAGGGGCCGTTTCCCACCGAGCTGTTCGACGAGATCGGTGAGACCATCGGCAGCCGCGGCCGCGAATTCGGTGTGAACACCGGGCGCAAGCGCCGGTGCGGCTGGTTCGATGCCGTGCTGGTGCGGCAGACCGTCCGGACCTCCGGCATCCACGGGATCGCGTTGACGAAGCTCGACATCCTGGACGGCTTCGAGGAGATCCGGGTCTGCACGGGCTACCTGCTCGACGGCCAGCCGATCGACCACCTGCCGGCGAGCCAGGCCGCCCAGGCCCGGGTCGAGCCGGTCTACGAGGTGATCCCGGGGTGGTCGGAGACGACCGCAGGCGCACGATCCTGGGCGGATCTGCCGGCGCAGGCGATCAAGTACGTCCGTCGGATCGAGGAACTGATCGGGGCTCCGGTGGCGCTTCTGTCGACCTCGCCCGAGCGGGACGACACGATCCTGATGCACAATCCGTTCGAGGATTGAGGCGTCGCGCGCTATCCCGTTGACGACCCGCGTTTTCGGCGGCCCTGCCTGTATCCAGCCCGCGCGGGCTTGATCTAGAACGGGCGCAGGCGGCTCGATCATCGGTCTCGCGACCGTGCCGCCCTCATCATGCAGCCGACGGGCGGGCGCCGATCCGCGCGCCGGAACACGACAAACCGGCCGACGGCCGCGACCGGACCTGTCGGGTGGGCGCGGCCTTCGGTCCCCGGCCCTCGACCGGCGATGCCGGACGGCGGTCGAAGGGGCGGACCAGGGCATCATGGCCGATTACTACCCGCTTCTGGCGCGCGCGCTCGATGCGCTGCCGGATCGAACGCCCGCCCTGCGCAAGGCGGTCTACGACCGTGCGCGCAACGCGCTGATCAGCCAGCTGCGCTCGCTCGACCCGCCATTGTCGGAGGCGGATATCGATCTCGAGCGCCGGGCACTCGATACCGCGATCGAGCGGCTGGAGGTGGACCATGGCGGTCTGCCGGCGCCGGCGAACGACGCCGCGCAAGTCCCCGAGCCAGCCGCACCCCCACCGGTCGTGCCCGAGCCTCTCACACCCGCGCCTGTCGTCGCGGCGGCTGTGGAGCCGGGGTTTCCGGAGCCGTCGCCGCCCGAGCCGGGAACCGGCCCGACGACCGATCCGGTTCTTCCCGCCGCGAGACCGCCCTTCGAACCGATGGCCCGTGGGACCGGTCCGGATTCCGAAGCCGGTCCGCGCGAGGCACCGATCCCGATCGCGGCGCGCCGCCCGGGCACGGCGCCGCCGGTGACCCCCGAAGTCCTTGACTCGCCACTGGACGCTCCGGCCGCGGAGTTTCCGAGCGCGGATCCGCCCGCCGCGGAGGATCCAGACGCCCTGACGGCCGCTACGGAGGCAGGAAGCGGCCGCCAGCGGCCGCGCATCGAGGTGGTGCCGCCACGGACCGGACGGTCCCGCGTGCTGCGCAACGTCTTCGTCGGGAGCGTCCTTGCGGTGGTGATCGGGTTGATCGCCGTCGCAGCGTTCCTGTTGCGGGATCGGCCGCAGAACCTGCCGGCGAGCGGCGCGGAAACGGCGGATACGCAGCAGTCCGACGCCGAGACCAAATTCGGCGATCGGGTCGGCGCCGATGCGACACCGGCGCCGAAGGCCGCCGCGCGCGCCGAGGGCAGCGCCCCGCCGCGGACCAACACGGCCCCGGCCGATGCCGGCGTCCCCGTTGCTCAGAGGGCGGAACTGATCGAGGAAGTGTCGGGCGCCGAGAATGGGCAGCCGACGACGACGCCCGGCCGCGTGACCTGGAAGCTCGACACAGTGAACGGTGACCAGGGGCAGCCCCTGCAGAACGCCGTCGTCGCTACCGTGACCATCCCAGATGCAGGCCTCACCCTGGTGATGACCATCCAGCGCAATCTCGACACCACCCTGCCGGCGTCGCACACGGTGAGCCTGGCCTTCAGCCAGAGTGGAAGCGGCGCCGCGACGCGAACGGTGCAGGATGTCGGGCTGCTTCAGGCGAAGGACGAGCAGAGCGCCCGCGGGTCACCCTTCTCGGGTCTGCCCGTCCGGGTCCGCGACAACCTGTTCCTGATCGGCCTGTCGTCGCTGCAGAACGACGTCGAGCGCAACACCGACCTGCTCCTGCATCGAAACTGGTTCGATATCGCGCTCCGGTACACGTCCGGTCGCCGGGCGGTGCTGACCTTCGAGAAGGGGTCCGCGGGCGCTCAGGTGATGCAGAACGCCTTCGACGCCTGGCAGTGAGCCAACAGGTCGTCCCGGCGCACGCGCGTGCGCCGGGGGCCGTCAGTGAGCCTCGATTCCGGTCCGCGGCAACTCGCGGTTGGCGATGTTGCGCTTGACCGCTTCCTGCACCTTCTCGAAGGCCCGAACCTCGATCTGCCGGACGCGCTCGCGCGAGACGCCGAACTCACCGGAGAGATCTTCCAGCGTGATCGGATCCTCGGCGAGACGCCGCGCCTCGAAGATGCGGCGCTCGCGGGGATTGAGCACGCCGAGCGCGTCCTTCAGGGCGGACAGGCGGTTCTGCCCCTCCTGCTCGCGGGCCAGAACGGTCTCCTGGCTGGGGGCATTGTCCACGAGCCAGTCCTGCCATTCGCCCTCGCCCTCCTCGCGCAGGGGCGCGTTGAGCGACGTGTCGCCGGACAGGCGCCGGTTCATGTCGATCACATCCTGCTCAGGCACGCCGAGGCGGGTCGCGATCTGCTTGACCTGATCGGGCTTGAGGTCGCCTTCGTCGAGGGCCGAGATCTTGCCCTTCGCCTTGCGCAGGTTGAAGAACAGCTTCTTCTGGTTCGCCGTGGTGCCCATCTTCACGAGCGACCACGAGCGCAGGATGTACTCCTGGATCGCAGCCTTGATCCACCACATCGCGTAGGTGGCGAGGCGGAAGCCCTTGTCGGGATCGAAGCGCTTGACCGCCTGCATCAGGCCGACATTGCCCTCCGATACGACTTCGCCGATCGGCAGGCCGTAGCCGCGATAGCCCATGGCGATCTTGGCGACGAGTCGCAGGTGCGACGTCACGAGGCGATGCGCGGCCTCGCGGTCGCCTGCGTCGCGCCAGCTCTTGGCGAGCGTGAACTCCTCCGACGGCTCCAGCATCGGAAACTTGCGGATCTCGTCGAGGTAGCGTGACAGGCCACCTTCGTTGGCGAGCACGGGCAGCGTACCGGCCATGGCAATCTCCTGGACCTATGTCCCCCTGTCGGGCGGACGCGACGGACAACAGTGCCGTCCACTCGGGCCGCTCTTGAGCCGACCCTGCCGGCCACCCATCTCGGATGGACAGCCGGTGCGCCGGTTGCGGTCGATGACACCCACGTCGCCATCAACGCGCCACCGGCGAGTTTGGTCGTACCATGTCACGTTGTGACGCGGTACGGGGTGATCTTTCGCACGCCGTGGTGGTCCGGTTACAGGGGCGGCGCGGCGTCCGCGTCCGCCCTCAGGGCTTCGACCAGAGCCCTCAGGTCGGGCGGCAGAAGGCTCTCGAACCGGAGTGTCGCGCCGGTGCGCGGGTGGCTGAAACCGAGGAGTTCCGCGTGCAACGCCTGCCGGCCCAGGGCGGTGAGCGCGGCCCGCGCCTCCGGCGAGAGCCGCGCTGCCTTGGTGCGGAAGGCTCCGCCATAGGTGGCGTCCCCGAGGAGGGGATGGCCGCGATGGGCGAGGTGGACGCGGATCTGGTGGGTCCGCCCGGTCTCTAGTCGGCAACGCACCAGCGAGGCGTCGCGGTAGACCTCGGCGACGGCGTAATGCGTGACCGCATGGCGGCCGGTCTCGTCGGAGACGACGGCAATCTTCTCGCGATGGTGGCGCGAGCGGGCGAGGCTGGCCCGGATGGTCCCGGCGCGCGGCTGCGGCAGACCCCAGGCCACCGCCGCGTAGGCCCGTTCCAGCGGTCCGGTGCGGCCGTGGTCGGCGAACTGGGCGGTGAGCCCCTGATGCGCCCTGTCGTTCTTGGCGACGACGATCAGGCCGCTCGTGTCCTTGTCGAGACGATGGACGATACCGGGCCGGCGCACGCCGCCGATCCCGGACAGGCTCGCCCCGCAATGGGCGATCAGCGCGTTGACCAGCGTCCCGCTCTCGTGACCCGGGGCTGGGTGGACTACCAGCCCGGCCGGCTTGTCGATGACGATCAGGTCGTCGTCCTCGTAGACGATCGGCAGGTCCGCGGGTTCGGCCAAGGGTACGGCCGGCACCGGGGGCGGCACCGTGACGACGACGTGGGCGCCGGCCGCCACCTTGGAGGCCGGATCGCTGGCCGCAATGCCGTCCCGCTGTACCTGGCCGGTGCGGATCAGATCCTGAAGCCTTGCCCGGGACAGGTCCGGAAACAGGGCCACCAGCGCCCGGTCGAGCCGCACCCCGCCCTCGGCCACGATCCCGGCCCGCTCCTCCCGCTCTTTCTCCACGACGACCCTTATCCGACCCCGTTCCGACCCGCCGATGCGGATTTCCCGACGAAGGCTCTTGCTCCTCCGCCGGGTGGTGGCTATAGCACCCCCGCGCCGCCGGAAAGCTCCCATCGTCTAGCGGTCTAGGACGTCGCCCTCTCACGGCGAAAACAGGGGTTCGATTCCCCTTGGGAGCGCCAGCCGCATCAAGCGCTTAGCTGGATTTTCCAACGCCAGCTCACAGACACGTCTCACACAGCCGATCTCGACAGTATGTGTGGGTGCAGCCTGAGCGCGTTGACGAGTGAGACGCCGTTAGCGTGGCCGGCCAGTCAGTGGCGGATAGCCTCTAGGTTCGCACGACCGGGATGCCGCGACTTCAGCTTGTACAGCGACGACGCGCCGAATGCCGGCCTAGCGCTTCTCCCGTTCTCAACGACTGGTCACGACCCGGGACCGCAACCTTGCCCAGATTGGGGTCGAGGGTTCGAACCCCTTCGCCCGCTCCAGCTTTCCCAACCATACCGACGACTTACAAGACCGCAGCCCTGCGGCCTTTGTCGTTTGCGGCTGGTACCGGGACCACAGCCGAACCAAGCAGTCGCCAAGCCGCATGGACTAAGCGTGGCGGTGTGCCGCATGATGGTCACGCCTCGATCGGGGGCGTTCAGGGTCGTCATCTTGTCCAAGACCGCTGCGTGTCTCGTCGGGGCTTCCCTCATAGCCTTTGGCTTTGGCAGCCCTTCAGCATCCGCACAGGTCCAGCAGGAAGCCTTCAGCTATCCTGTCGGCCTTGATCCCTACGGCGACAATTTCCTGGCGCTGCGCAGCCTGCCGAGCGGCACCCAAGGCGTCCGCCTCGCGCGACTTGGGCCAGACACTCTTTTCACCGAACTCGGCCGTCAGGGTGGCTGGGTGAACATCCAATTGCCATCCGGCCAGACTGGGTGGGTGAGCGCCCGGTATGTCGGCTGTTGCCGCACGGCTGCGAACGGACGCATCGCACCAAGCGGGTCCGCTTCGTCATCGTGCGAGGAGCTTTGGACGGAGCGGAACGCCATCTTCAAGGCCGCGGGCTACTGCTTTCGCACCTCACAGGCCATTCGCGCGTTCGGCAATGCCGGGTGCCAATTCGACGATGAGGCGGACGTGCCTCTTTCGGCTCGCCAGCGAGAGCAAGTCGCCCAAATTCGGGTTACCGAGCGGCAGCTCGGGTGTGGCCAGTAAAAACGACGAGCAACTGAATGTGCCTCAGGATCGGTAACCTAGATGGCAACAAACATCTTTATTGATACTAGCATTTACCTGAGCTTCTATGCCGTTTCAAATGACGATCTTGACCAGTTGGAAAAATTGGTTGGGTTGATTGCGGTCGGCCGTATCAAAATAATAGTACCTGCTCAGGTCCGGCGCGAATGGGCAAGAAACAGAGACAACAAATTGGCTGAAGCGATCGGCAACGTTGAAAAATTAAGCCTGAAAAGCCCCTCGATACCGAGATTTATGTGGGAGTATGAAGAGGTTGCTGAGCTTAGAAAAGCAATGGCTCTCGCTGAGAAAGCTCGATCTGCGGCCGTGGCCAAAGCAAAAGAAGAAGCGGGCACTGCGACTACGAACGCCGACAAGCTTATCCAGCGCATCTTTTTGGCCGCTGGTGTAGGCGCGGACAACCCTGAGATCCTAGCACTAGCAGAACGTCGCATGGCGATCGGCGATCTGCCAGGTAAGCCTGGCTCTTTAGGAGATCGATTGAACTGGGAACATCTACTCTCGTCAGAACTCACCGATGGCGATTTGCATGTTATAAGCAAGGACGGGGATTATTTCTCGCCACTTGATCCTAAGATGCCCAAATATGCATTGTACCGAGAGTGGGTCGAGAAAAAGAATGGAAAATTGTTCGTTCATAACGAATTGAAGCCGTTCTTGTCTTCGAAATTTCCACAATTTCATTTTCGACCGGAGTCGAGAGAAAAGGACTCGTCGACGGCTTCGGCGCAGTTCGGCACATCGCCGTACTACGGTGCGAGGGATCGTTGGACAAAATCGAAAGACGCCGCCATCAGAGATCTCGAACAAGCGCACGATGCTGAAGGTTTGGAACAAGCAGTCCAAGAGTTAGAGAAGTTTCTTCCGTTTCTCGGTGAAGCGGACCTGCTCAGGATCTGCAAATTTGCCGCAGATAGCGATGTATTTCATGATTTCTTGGAACAAGATTACATATATACATTCTTCGAGAACGTTATCCCCAAAATATATCACTTACTTGAGCGTAAGGACATAGAAGCCTTAGAGGCTACGTTTAATTTGGAGCTGCATCCAGAAGAATTTCAAGCGGCCGCACAAGATGAGGGCGATCCTCTGTCGCCCGACTATGAACAGATGGATTTAGATTTATTGGCAGAGCAAGTTGACGAGGGCATAGAGAGGGGCCATTTTGCTCCGCGTAGGCCGAGCGATCGTTCGTCGCCGCATAACTTGGAGGATGAGCCGTTTTGACTAGGTTCGCGCTCTTCATTCTGAGTCGGCTGCATGAATACGGCAGCACCAGCTGAATAGGCAGCCCGTCGCCAGGTCTCAGGAAGGCGGCCGAGCGGATTGAATTCTAATCAGCTTTCGCCACTTGGCGCCTGTGATTCTCCACAACCACTACAATGCAGCGCACCTGAGATTCTCGCCGTTAAAATGTAGCTGCCAGGATGCCCGCATCTGGGAGGTCTCCTGTGCGGTTCATGGTTGCGCTCAGCGTCGCTGTTGTGATGATCGCGGCGAATACCGAGGCGGCACTCGCCCGAGGATTTCGTGGTGGCGGCGGCTACGTTGGCGTGCGTGGCTACGTCACCTCCCGCGGAACCTACGTCGCTCCACACGTTCGGACGCGGCCGGACGGTATCGTCGAGAACAACCTGTCCTACCGGGGCGGTCTGCCCCTGTCCCCAGAGCGAGCTGTGTCAGACCCGGCCTTGGTCGCCGCTGGATCGACGCCGGGCCCCCTGCTCACGAGCGCTGGTCCGCGAGCCATTCCGGGTCCAACGACCTGGACCGACACCGGCCCGGATCCGAAGGTAGCTAAGGAGCCATGGTGCGCTTCCAAGCGCGTCGTCGGCACCGGCGCGGGCTTCTGCATCGTCAACTAGCAGACGAGCCGGGCCCATCGGCGCGCACGTGGTCCGCTGGCGGCTCGCCATCATGTCCTGGAAGAGCTTGCCGGCAAGCGGGGATGCGCTATCGCTCCGAGATGCGCCACGCTCTCGCCGCCCTCATGCTGCTCACCGGGCCGGCTCTGGCCGCCGAGCCGATCGTGGGTCGTGCCTCGGTCACGGACGGCGACATGGTGGTGATCCGCGGAACCCGCATTCGCCTGTATGGTATTGACGCGCCCGAGAGCGCGCAGCTCTGCCAGGACGCGGCCGGCAAGTCCTATCCTGCGGGCAGGTGGCAGCTCTCGCCCTGGCGGACCGGATTAGCGAGGCAAACATCGCGTGCGAACCCCGCGACACCGACCGGTACGGCCGCACCGTTGCCGTATGCCGGAAGGGCGACGAGGATCTGAATGCTTGGCTGGTTAGCTAGGGCTACGCCACGGCCTACCAGCGCTACTCCCGCGACTACATCGGGGTCGAGACCACCGCGAGGGCGCTGAAGCGCGGGCTCTGGGCCGGCACCTTCGCTCTGCCTTCGGACTGGAGGCGCGCCAAGCGCGCGAGTGGGATTGAGACCCGACCTGAGATGGAGAAGCCCCCGGCAGCCGCGACAGTGCCCGTACAGGCCGCTTGCGCGATCAAGGGCAACATCTCGCGCAAGAGCGACAAGATCTATCACCTGCCTGGGACGCGGGACTACGACCGAACTGTGATCGACACGGGCTCCGGCGAGCGCCTGTTCTGCAGCGAGGACGAGGCGAAGGCCGCGGGTTGGAGGGCGCCGCAAGGATGATCGGAGCCGCGGCCATGGACGTCGAGGAATACGACTTCGTGCACTCCCCGCTGTCCGGTCCTTTCACGCGCAACGGCCACATGGTCGAAGTCGAGATCTATCGCCTCGCTTGCACGCGCGTTGCCCGAAAGCCGACAGGCGGCTTTGCGCCCAACCCGGTCGTTCAGTTGGCTGTGAACACTTCCCGTAAGCAGACGCTCCTGCCTTAGGTCAGCCATTCGCGCCGGACCTTGGGATCTCAGATGAGTTCGGCCGTGACAGTGTGCTGCAGGGTGATGTCGGGGGACCTGGTGTCTCGGTGACGATGCGGGGACCGGCTCGGTGATCCTGAGCCCCCGGCGGAGGTACCGTTGCCTGTCGCGCCAAAGCCGTAAGGGGGATGACCCGGCATCCGGCGAACGTACGCAGCGGCATGTAACCGGGGCAAATTCTCGGGCGATCAGGCTGTTGCGGCCTGTCTGACGAGATCCTGTAGGGGCGGGATCGCGTCGCCGTCTGGGATCCCGAGGCGGTCGCCGAGGTAGCGGAAGAACGAGACGCCGAGCTTGGCGCAGGTCTTCATCAGGCCGAGCATGACGTCGCGGCGGTGCGGCCAGCCTCGCTCTCCGTCCCGCCGGAGATCTTCCGCTTGGTCACACAAGCGCGGATATCGTTCTCCGAGCCGTTGGTGTGGAGCGGGATCTCGGGCCGCTCCAGCACGCGCAACAAGGCGGCCTTGTGCCGGTGCGGGCGGGCGAGCAGCCGATCGAGCATCACCGCGCCGGTTGGGGCGCGTGAAGATCCGGTCGAAGCGGGCGCGCAGGGCGCGGGCTCGCTTGGGGCAAGGGGCGCGAGCCCAGGCCTTCAGTCGGCGTAGAACCACCAGATCAGGGTGCGGGTGAGCGCAATGGCCTTGCGCTGGGCGGCGGTCGTCGGGATCAGCGTGTGGACGAGGCGCTCGGCATGAACCCAGCACAGCGCGTGCGTGCCGATCCGGAACGGACCGGCCCCGTCCGAGACCACGACCGTGTCCGGCATCAGACCGTGATGCCGGATCGCACCCCACAGCGCGCCTTCGGTGGCGACCTGCACCGGGTCGGGCGTGACGGCGCGCGCATCGAAGCCGAGGGCAGTCAGATGCGCCTGCCAGGCCGGGGTATCCGGGAAGGTCCGGGTCGGGTGGGCGGCGAGCGCCGCCAAGAAGGGCCCGGCCAGCGCGCGGGTGCGCATGTAGGCCGGCGCCGCGGCGTTGACGACGAAGTCCTCGTGCCCAGCCCGCAGCAGCGCGAGGACGTTGAGGCGCGACTTGGACGCGGTGGTGCGGAAGGCGGTGAAGCGTGCATCGCCGATCTGCGTGGCCACGCCGTCAGTCCGCGCGTGCCGGGCGGCGGTGTCGTCGACGCTGATCCAGCCCGCGCTCGCCAAGCCGGCGCGCAGCACCGCCTGCTCCTCGGCGACAAAGGGATCGAGCGGGCCGCTCAGGAGGCGGATCACCTGACGCTTGGAGATCATCAGGCTGAGCCCGGACAGCATCGCCGTCAAGCGCTCGCTCGTGACCTGCCCCTGGACATGAGCCGCCAGAAGGAAGCGGCGTAGATGCGGCCCGAACCCGCCGAAGATCCCGGGCGGCAGCGCGGCCACGACGCTCATCCCCGACGGCGTGGACCAGCGCTCGCGCCGATAGCGGAGTACGACCGCCTCCAGCACGAGGTCGCGCACCACGACATCCTCAAAGCCCTTGAAGCGCGAGCCCCCCGGAACGGCAGCCTTGAGCACCACCTCGCGCGTGATCACGCTCCGCTCGTGCACGGGTCCACGCCGCCGCTGGCCCGGTTTGGTCAGCGCCCGCTCGCTCGCCCTCTCCATCCCGGACGGGGTTGGCCGCGTCGGCGGGCGCGGTGGCAAGACCTTCAGCCGCGCGACCTCGTCGCGCAAAGCCCGGTTCTCGTTCGTCCATGCCTAGCGTGCTTCCGCGCGGACTGCGAGGCGCAGCTGGTTCGCCTGGATGTCCCATCTCAGGCGCCGAACGCCGACATCTGGCTGATGGTCCACAAGGATAACCGTGACAATCCCCGGATCCGGATCGCCCCGCCGCACATCACAGAATGCGTGCACAAGCTCCACGATAAGCTGGAGCCTATACCATCCGTGCACACGCCGATCGATGAGTGGCTTGCGCTCTTATGGGATGCGGATTGCGATTTTGCATAGCCGGTCGCCGTTATTTTGTTCGCAGTCAATCGCTATTGAGCTTAAACCCTTCAGAGCACGAATGTTCGATTTCCCGAGCGAACAAGGCTGAGGGCGACTACGCCGCCTGTTCTCGGTAACGGAATGCGGGTCGCTCGCACATGACTACCCTTTATCTCTGTCAACCGGCGTCGCTGCATTTCAGTACGCCGCCCGGCCACCCGGAGCGGGCCGACCGCATCTGGGTGATTGAGCGGACGCTTGAGCAGGAGCGCTTCGCCGCGCTCACCCGCGAGCAAGCGCCTGCTGCCGATCTCGAGACGGTCGCCCTCGCGCACTCAAGGTCCTATGTCGAGGGGATCATCAAGCTAGCGCCGCGAGAGGGCGTCGTTCAAATCGACGCCGACACAACCATTTCCCCCGGCACCGTCGAAGCTGCCCTGCGCGGTGCCGGAGCGGCCGCAAAAGCCGTAGATGAAGTCATGGCGGGGCGGGTAAGAAATGCCTTTTCGGCATCGCGCCCGCCGGGACACCATGCCGAGCGAGGGCGAGCCAACGGCTTCTGCTTCTTCAATAACGTGGCGATTGCGGCGCGCTATGCGCAAGCGAAGCACGGTGCCGGACGCGTCGCCGTTATCGATTGGGACGCTCATCACGGCAATGGAACACAGGACATTTTCTGGAGTGATCGAAGCGTTCTCTTCTGCTCGACCCACGAAATGCCGCTTTATCCGTGGACAGGGGCTGCCTCCGAGTGCGGTGAGTACGGCACCATCGTGAACGTACCACTTGCCGCAGATGACGGAGGAGCGATCTTCCGACAGGTCTTCGAGGCAAAAATACTGCCAAGGATCGCCGAATTCAATCCTGACCTGATGGTGATCTCGGCTGGCTTTGACGCGCATTGGCGCGATCCTCTGGCCAACCTCAACCTGACCGAAGCTGATTTCTCCTGGGCGACCCGCAGGCTCATAGACGTCGCCGATCGCGTTTGTAATGGACGTATCGTATCCCTGCTCGAGGGCGGCTACGATCTTGAGGGTCTTGCAAAATCTGTTGCGGCTCACGTCACGGCATTGATGCGGAACTGACCGCTTGTAAGTCCAGGATAACCTATGGTGCGATATGCACCCGTCACGAATCGCCCCATCCGATCCTCTGACGCAGTCGGAAGATCATACAAGAAGGCGATTTCACACATGGGGTAATCGCGGGAGCGGTTCCCTCAGGGCCGGAGTGAGCAGGTCTACAATGGAAGAGGTGGTTGTTCCCCGACAGGATGAAGTTGCGGGCTCACGACTGGACGCCGGGCCCATGCATCGCGCGGAGAACAACCATGGGTGAGTATATCGGTCTCGACGTGTCCTTGAAAGCCACGACGATCTGTGTGCGGCGGGGCGGCAAGCGGGTTTGGCGCGGCAAGTGCGCTTCCGATCCTGCCGTCATTGCCAGTGTTCTGCGCAAGCATGCGCCCGAAGCTCAACGGATCGTGTTCGAGACGGGTCCCTTGTCGATTTGGTTCTTCCATGCCCTCACAGCGGAAGGCCTCCCGGCGATCTGTATCGACGCTCGTCACGCCAAGGCCGCGCTCGACATGGCCGCCAATAAGACCGACGCCAACGATGCCGAGGGGCTGGCTCACTTGGCCGAGGTCGGCTTCTTCCGCGAGGTGCGCGTGAAGGGATACGACAGCATGCTTGTGCGAACGCTTGTCGCCGCGCGCAGCAAGCTCGTGCGGATGGCGATCGAGCTATCCAATCAGATCCGCGGCCTGATGAAGACGTTCGGCTTGATCGTGCCGGGCGCAAAGGGCGGATCGTTCGAGGCGGAGGTTCGACGTCTCCTGTCGGACGAAGATGGTTTGGCTCGCGTCATCCATCCGCTGCTGGAAGCTTGGGGCACGGTTCGCCGACGAGCGGCGGAACTCGGACGCCAGCTCCTGGCCGGTGCTCGGCAAAGCCAAGCCTGCCAGCGGCTGATGGCGATCACCGGGATCGGGGCGATCCCCGCGACCGCCTTCGTGACCGCGATCAAGGACCCCGCCAACTTCAGATCGTCGCGCTCTGTCGCCGCCTGGTTCGGACTGACGACGCGACGCTATCAGTCGGGCGAGGTCGACTATGACGGGCACATCTCCCGGAGGGGAGACGCGCACATGCGGGGGCTCCTCTACGAGGCAGCAACCGTTCTCCTGACGCGTAGCCGGGTGGACAGCGACCTGCGCGCCTGGGGGCTGAAGCTGCGCGAGCGGCTCGGCTTCAAGCGCGCCGCCGTGGCAGTCGCGCGCAAGCTGGCTGTCGTCATGCACGCCATGCTGAGGTCCGGCCAATCCTACCGCGCGAAGGCTGCCATCGCCTGACCCCAGAACACCCAAGCTTGCCGCGCGTCAAAGCGCGTCGAGGCGTCCCTGCCGGGACGTGGGCGAACCATTCCGCCTAGGCTGTTGCACCCTGAGATCCTCACCGGTCTATCGAGTGCGCTTCACACATCGGAAGGTTCATCCTGCGAAGCCCCATCATGCGGCGGCTCATGCCGACCGCGAAGACGACCGTGCTCCCGGCAAACGACAGCCCGACGAACCCAAAAAGGACTTGCTTTATGCGAGGCGATTAGACGACAGCCTGGATAGAGGCTCGCTGCGAGCGCATGTCCCAAACGTCAGAATGGACCCACGCGAGGTGCGGAAAGTGTCTCACAGGCCTGTCTTGCTGAGCTATAATCAGGGTGAGATGACAGACCCAGACGGAGGCACCGGCCTTGGCTCGCCTCCCTCAGGCAGCCAGCAGTTCGTCTGCCGGGCCCGAAGAACTCATATTGGATCCGGCCCAGCGGCACTCCTGTCCGAGCCAGACTGCCGACCAGCGCCGGTAGGAACGGGCGCGGCCCGCACAGATAATAGGTCGCCTCCTTCAGGGGCGTGTTCCGCGCGAGCCAGTCTGCCGTGATGCCCCCCTGCTCATCAGAGTCGCGGCCCTGTACATCCGCACTCTCAGGCTTGTTGTAGAACATCTGAAACGACACCCTGAGCCCCGGCCGCGAGCGGTCGCACATGCTCGCGCATCGCGTGGACGCGGCCATTCTGCGCTCCATGCACATACCAAGTCGGTCGCCCGCTGCCGGAGCGTACAATTGCATCCAGCATGCTCACCATCGGCGTCAGCCCGCCCCCACCGCCGAGCAGCACAATGGAGCCAGGGCTGTCCTCGTCCAGGAAGAACTCGCCCGATGGGGGCGCCACCTCCAGCACTGTTCCGACATCCGCCTGATCGTGTACCCCGTTGGAGGCGAGGCCAGGCGGGAGACCCGGGCCAGCCTCGCGCTTCACCGTGATGCGGTAGGCGCGGTCATCGGGACCAGAGGAGATCGAGTAGTTGTGCTTGATTTGCGTTGCGCCCGGCACATCCACATTGAACTTCAGATATTGACCCGATCGGTGGCGCAACACTGGCTTTCCATCCAGCGGCGCGAGGACCAGGGAGCAGGTAATCTCGCTCTCCTGCTTCGTGCTCTCCACGGCAAAGTCCCGCCACGCGTTCCACCCCCCTGGCGCGGCTGCGGTCTGGCGATAGAGATCCGTCTCGCGGGCAATCAGCAGATTGGCCAGGAACCAGTAGGCCTCAACCCAGGCAGCGCAGATCTCTGGCGTCGCAGCCTCGCCCAGCACGTCCTTGCTAGCACCTAGCAGCGCATCGGCGACAAACGGATAATGCCGCGGCAAGATCTGCAGGCCGACATGCTTTTGCGTGATGCGCTCCAGGCGCGAGGCGAGCAGGCCCAAATTCTAGATGTTGCGTGCGTTGGCAATGATTGCCGCAGCCAAGGCCTTCGAATGCGATCCGGTCTCACCGTAATGCGATTGGTTGAACAGCTCCCGGATCTCTGGGGTGCGGAACAGCCGCTCATACATGCGGCCGGTAATGGCTCGGCCGTGGCCCTCAAGGGCCGGCACCGTCGCTTTGACGAGCTCAATCGTTTCCGTCGGTCAGGATAGTCGGCATGATGATTCCACTCCGTGCTCTTCGCGTCTCGCAGCATCGGCCCGAGGCGCCCGTCACCATTCTGGTTCTTGGTCACGACATAGCCCGGGCGCTCCTCGTGCGGGGCATGGCTCCTAGAAGAAGCCGAGCTTCTTGGCCGAGTAGCTGACCAGCATGTTCTTGGTCTGCTGGTAGTGGTCGAGCATCATCTTGTGATTCTCGCGCCCGATGCCGGACTGCTTGTAGCCGCCGAAGGCCGCGTGGGCCGGGTAGGCGTGGTAGCAGTTCGTCCAGACGCGCCCGGCCTGGATTGCCCGGCCGAAGCGGTAGGCCCGGGTCCCGTCGCGAGTCCAGACGCCGGCGCCGAGGCCGTAGAGCGTGTCGTTGGCGATCGAGAGCGCGTCCTCGTCGTCCTTGAAGGTGGTGACCGAAAGCACGGGCCCGAAGATCTCCTCCTGGAAGATGCGCATCTTGTTGTGGCCCTTGAACACGGTGGGCGTCATGTAGAAGCCCTCGGCGAGGTCGCCCTCGCGGGTACCGCGCTCACCGCCCGTTAGGCACTCGGCGCCCTCCTGGCGGCCGATATCGATGTAGGACAGGATCTTCTTGAGCTGCTCCGAGGAGGCCTGGGCGCCGATCATCGTGGTCGGGTCGAGGGGCGAGCCCTGCGTGATCGCTTCGACGCGCTCGATCGCCCGCTCCATGAAGCGGTCGTAGATCGACTCGTGCACGAGGGCGCGGCTCGGACAGGTGCAGACCTCGCCCTGGTTGAGGGCGAACATGGTGAAGCCCTCGAGGGCCTTGTCGAAGAAGTCGTCGTCCTCGGCCGCCACGTCGGCGAAGAAGATGTTCGGCGACTTGCCACCGAGTTCCAGCGTCACGGGAATCAGGTTCTGCGAGGCGTACTGCATGATCAGTCGGCCCGTCGTCGTCTCGCCCGTGAAGGCGATCTTGGCGATGCGGGGCGAGGAGGCCAGCGGCTTGCCGGCCTCGAGGCCGAAGCCGTTGACGACGTTGAGCACGCCCGGGGGCAGCAGGTCGCCGACGAGCTCGAGGACGACCAGGATCGAGGCCGGGGTCTGCTCGGCGGGCTTGAGCACCACGCAGTTGCCGGCGGCGAGCGCCGGGGCGAGCTTCCACACCGCCATCAGGATCGGGAAGTTCCACGGGATGATCTGGCCGACGACGCCGAGCGGCTCGTGAAAGTGGTAGGCCACCGTGTCGTGGTCGATCTCGGAGATCGAGCCTTCCTGCGCGCGCACGCAGCCGGCGAAGTAGCGGAAATGGTCGATGGCGAGCGGGATGTCGGCGTTCATCGTCTCGCGGATCGGCTTGCCGTTGTCCCAGGTCTCGGCCAGCGCGATCAGGTCGAGGTTCTCCTCCATCCGGTCGGCGATGCGGCTGAGGATGCCGGCGCGCTCGGCCGGGGAAGTGCGGCCCCAGGCTTCCTTGGCGGCATGCGCGGCGTCGACGGCCTTGTCGATGTCGGCGGCGTCCGAGCGCGCGACCTCGCAGACGACCTTACCGGTGATCGGCGAGGTGTTCTCGAAGTAGCGGCCATTGACGGGGGCGACCCACTTGCCGCCGATGAAATTCTCGTAGCGGGCCGAGAAGGGCGACTTGACCTTGGTGTCGCCGAGGAATTCCGGCTTGTTCATTGGCGTCTCCTCAAGGTGGCTCTGTGTCCGCTCGGGCGGCTGCCACATTCCTCTGGACGAATTCTAGCCGGCAAGGCGGCAGGACGCCCGGAGCAACTTCGACGACCGGCTATGCAAGGACGCACCGAGTCTGAACCTGGCGGGCTCATGCCTGTGAGGCCCCTCGTAGCCTTCAGTTCGTCGGCGATATGCTCGCTCCGAAGCCTTGCTTGAACATCGCCGTGAAGGAATCCTGGATCTGCTGCTGATTCTGGGGAACGAGTGAAACCCAGCTTTTCATCAGCCCCTCGGGCGAAAAGCGATCGATTTCCGCCAAAACTTTCTTCTCCACCTCGGCCATGACCGCAGCCTGCATCGGCTGAATATCCGGCAATCCAAGGAACTGCCGCGCCTCGAATGATGTGCAATCAACCTCGACAGTTACTTTCATAGCCTCATCTCCTACTGACGGGGGCCGGCCGGCAGCTGAGAATCAATCCGGCTCTGCTCGACCTTTGCCGCCGCCGTGTATTCACGATGGAAGAGCTTAAGGCATTAGCTGCACCGCAGGTAAAGCAAACCCGCTGACCCGCAATGCGAAAATGCATCAGAGATTGGTTGATTCGACTGATAGGCTGTTCGCTTCTTTCCGGCGTTCGCGATGCACGGCAAATTTCTGCCCCGGCTAGGGCGTGTCATCGCTTGAGCCAGTCGAGGGCTGCGGCGAGAGACAGGACACCCATGAAGCTTGTGGCGGTTTTCTCGTAGCGGGTTGCGATGGCACGCCATTCCTTGAGCCTCGCCCAGAGGCGCTCGACCTGATTGCGATTGTTGTAGATCCAGTCCGGGCAGGCGACGGGGGTCTCGTGGCGCTGAGGCGGGATCGCGGGGCGCGCACCCATGTTCCAGATGTGCTCGCGGAAGGCGTGACTGGTGTAGCCGCGGTCTCCGACGACCCACTTGGGCACGCCTGGCAGTTGGTCGAGCAATGGAACCGCATGGGGCAGTTCGTGCGCCTGTCCCGATGCCAGCCGGAAGGCGATGGCGCGGCCCTGCCCGTCGGCGATYACGCAAGCCTTGGTGCCATAGCCGCCACGCGAGCGGCCAAGAGCCTCACAAGTGTCTCGCTCGGCCCCAGATCCCCCCTTTTGGCGGCGCCAGCCGCC